>JAAESS010000274.1 GCA_024229195.1 Flavobacteriales bacterium
CTGAATGTCGTACATGCGTGTTAAGTCTAGGCTGCGCATTTAAAAGTCTCTCTAATTCTTCGGCGGTAATGTCGGCAGGGACGGGAACGATTCGCTCATGAATCACCACTTGCGGCTCGGGGATGAACACTGGCTCGGGGATTTTGGTGATCCGCTCCACGTACACGGGCACCTCTTTTTCAATTTGGACAATGCGATCCACTTCAACGGGCACTTCCACCCGAATTTCCACCGGCACTTCTTTGATCACTTCCACTTCTTTTTCAATTTCCACAATGCGTTCAACTTCCACAATGCGTTCGACTTCTACTTCAACAGGCACTTCAATCTCGACAATCTTTTCAACTTCAACTTCCGTTGGAATTTCAATTTCTTTAATCGTCTCAATCTGAACTTCTTTCACTTTTTGTCGACGATGTACCCAAATGCGAAAGTATCGAATCAGCTTTCTATACACATTTGTTCGGATGGATTTTCGATTGTGTTTCGCCTTTACACTTTCAGTTAATTTAATGAGCGTGGCTTTTTTCTTTCTGAGCAAACGAAGCTTTAATAATTTAACAATCAATCTTAACAATTGATTTCGAATTGAAACTTTTTCTCTGACTTTATCTTCCAACAGTTTTTTTCTTTCTAATTTTTTGTTTCTCTTATCTTCTCTCTCTTTATTTCGAATGTTTCTTCTTTGAATATTTTCAGCAGAGTTTAATGCAAAATACAAATTCAACATGAAGTAAACGGGATAAATCAAAAAAGAAATAAAACCAACAAAAACCCCATAAGGATCTTCTGGCTGTAGTCCAAACCATCCAGCAACCGTCATGACAATTTTTTCATAACTGGCTTTTTTCATGGCGTAATCAGATTCCGTCCCTGCATGTTGATTCAGCGCTTTTCGGTCTTCATTTTCAGATGTTCGAATCTCCTTTCTAACATCAAATAATCTTAATTGCGTTTCTTCCGCCACTTTAGCGTTCATATTTCGCTGCTTATCTAGTGCATTAATATCACTTCTTAACAACGCCATTTGATCCATAAATGCAGCAACAGAATCAGCACAATCTTTAACTGCAGAACAATCGGCAACCTTCAATCTTCTTTCGCTGGCTTGTCGAGAAAGTGAATCAATCTGTGCACTCTTCTGACTAATCAACTGATTTATTGAACGGGCTTCTTCTTTTAGGTCAGTAATTTCATCAGATAAAGATTGCTCTTCTTTTTTCATCGACTCTAAACTGACTGCATTATTTTCAACTTTGGTTTTTACCTCCTCAACTTGCCGAATATCAGAGGTGGCTAATGTGCTTAAATAACCGTTTATTCCCGTGTAACACAGAAACCAAAAAGAAGGAATAAGCACAATGACAATGACTTTCAAAATCTTACTCGTTGAAATCCATTGTTTAATTACAACAGAAGTCCATAGTAATACAGCAATTTCAGCAACTGCTAATAAAAAACCAAATGGAGAGATTTCCAGCATCTTAGGTAAAAAAGGAAAAGGATCGGCTTTAAATAAAATCTCATACCCTTTAACATTAAAATAAATAATCAGGAACATCATAAGTAAAAGAGCAATTTTTAGTCCATTCTTTTCTAACTTATAATCATCTCCAAATTTATCTAAAACAATCATTAGTATTTACTCACATCCATATACTTATTAATACTTTCCGACGTTAAAATATACATTTCATCCCGACCGTAACTTTTCATAAACTTATTATATAAATCGACATTTCCATCAATCTCATGCCAATAAGGTCGGTATTTTTTATACATTAACTTTACAAATTCATCAGTGTCTTCCTGATTCGGTATATAAGGTCGATGAAAACCTATTTCAGCGCCATCTTGAATGCGCTTTGTTTTCCCTGAAGCAAAAATAAAGCCACAAGAGGAATAACACTTCATGTATTGATCGGCGTCCGTTTGCCATCGGTTATCGTAAATAAACTTGCCGATTGCCAAACCTTCTCGAACTAAACCACCAGGGCTATGCATCATAAAACGATTCAGTTCAATATTTTGTTTTTTATAATGTGAAATGTAATCCTGAAACTCTTTGTACGCCCCTGATGTTATTGGTCCTTCGGCATACAGATAGAACCCTTTATCGTCTTCCCCCAACATAAACGTCAATTTAGATGCAAAGCGTAAGGGATGATCCGGCGCAATATATTCAGTCTCAGGCGGCAAATCTGGCAATATTGGCAAATTTTCCCACTCTTCTTTTTCAGGCACCCAATCTTCTAGCGATAACTCCGCAGGTTCCGCAGGTTCCGCAGGTTCCGCAGGTTCCGCAGGTTCCGCAGGTTCCGCAGGTTCCGCAGGTTCCGCAGGTTCCGCAGGTTCCGCAGGTTCCGCAGGTTCCGCAGGTTCCGCAG
>JAAESS010000275.1 GCA_024229195.1 Flavobacteriales bacterium
AATGATATTTATTTTGACACCATTCAAATAAATATCGGTAATATGAATATGGACAATATCCGAACTTATGCTGAGGATGCTAAGATGAATTTTAATTTTATTGATGATAAAAATCTTTCTATCAGTATTGATGAAAAGGATGATTTATCCAATATCAATGATATTTTAAAAGTATTTGCAAAAAGTAGTAATATTTCTGATTCTGAAAATTTAATAAAAGAAATTTTAAATGGAGATTACAATAAAGCGGAAGCAAGGATTCCAGAAAATCTGTACAGAACTTCTCCCTTTTTAGAGCATGAAGTTTTCAACTGCTATCATTCTGAAACAGAAATGATGCGATATATTAAAAGTTTGGAAAATAAGGATTTGTCATTAACTCATTCCATGATTCCGCTAGGTTCTTGTACCATGAAGCTTAATGCAGCCACTCAGCTTTTTTCACTTTCTTGGGAAGAATTTGGTAATTTACATCCTTTTGCCCCCGCTCATCAAGCAAGAGGTTATCATATTATGTTTCATGAATTGGAAGAAATGCTTTGTGAAATCACAGGTTTTGATGCTATGAGTTTGCAACCTAATTCTGGCGCGCAAGGCGAATATGCTGGACTGATGGTTATTCGTGCATATCATAAAAATAGGGGAGAAGAACACAGAAACATCTGCTTAATCCCATCATCTGCACACGGTACTAATCCTGCATCAGCTGTAATGGCGGGAATGGAAGTAGTAGTTACTCCTTGTGATGAAAACGGCAATATGGATGTGGAGGCATTAAAAGAAAAGGCAACTGAGTATAAAGATAATTTGGCAGCTTTGATGGTTACTTACCCTTCAACTCATGGAGTTTTTGAAGAAAGCATCATGGAGATAATCGGTATTATTCATGAAAAAGGAGGACAAGTATATATGGATGGTGCTAATATGAATGCACAAGTCGGGTTTACTAATCCTGCTAAAATAGGAGTAGATGTTTGTCATTTAAATTTACATAAAACA
>JAAESS010000276.1 GCA_024229195.1 Flavobacteriales bacterium
ATATGAGAGTATACCTGCTTTTTATTACAATTTGGATGGGAATGGGGCTTGTTTTTTCACAGAGCACTTACATTCCACTAAACGAACATAGCTATCATATGATTGATCGTTATGAAATCAAAAGTGGCGAACTGAATGAGGATTTTCATACGGCTGTAAAGCCCTATTCTCGTAGAGAAGTTGTTCACTCTTTAGATAAAGTGGATAGCTCAAATCTGTCAGAGAGAGATGAATTTAATATCCAATATCTAAAAGATGATAGTTGGGAGTGGTCATTAGATAGCTCAGAATGGGATAACGCTAAAAAGTCCTGGTTTAAGGCTTTCTATAAAAACAAGGCTGATTTATATTATCATAAGAGTAAAGATTTTGATTTGCACATTAACCCGGTGCTTTATTTTGGGGGTGGTAGAGAACTGGATGCTGATCAAATGTTCATAAACACTAGGGGTGTTGAGTTGCGAGGGATGATTGATGATAAAGTTGGGTTTTATACGTTTTTAACGGAGAATCAATATTTCTTTCCGAGTTATGTCAATGATAGAATAGAAAAATACGATGCCGTTCCTGACGCTAATTTTTGGAAGCCCTTCAAAGAGGGAGGTTATGATTTTTTCAATGCTAGAGGGTATATCAATTTTAACTTTACAAAACATATTTCTACCCAGTTTGGTCATGATAAAAATGCTTTCGGTGATGGTTATCGATCATTAATCAATTCTGATTATGCAGGAGCAAATACTTTTTGGAAGATTAATTTGAACGTTTGGAAATTGAACTATCAGGTGATTTATAATTTTATGAATACTGGACAGTCCACAAATCCAGCTTATCAAACAGTAACACATCAGAAAAAGTACAATGTATTTCATCATTTAAGTATGAACGTGCTCAAAAACTTGAACATAGGAGTTTTTGAAACAGTTACTTACGGATGTCAAGATTCTACCGGAAATGGATGTTTTGAAGTTGCCTATTTGAATCCAATCATTTTCTACCGTTCAATTGAGGGTAACCTTGGAAGTAGCAATGGAAATGCGATTTTGGGTTTGAATTTCAAGTATAATTTCTTGAAGCATTTCTCTCTCTATGGTCAGGGTATTCTTGATGAGTTTAAGTTAGACGAAGTTAGAGCTGGAAATGGTTGGTGGGCCAATAAATGGGGAATACAAATTGGTGCGAAATATATTGATGCTTTTGGGTTAAAGAATTTGGATTTGCAAGGGGAGTATAATGTTGTGAGACCATACACTTATACCCATTCACAGAGTAAAACTAGCTATTCTCATTATGGTCAATCTTTGGCACATCCTCTTGGAGCCAATTTCAATGAAATGGTAGGGATAATAAGATATCAACCAGCAAAACGACTATTTGCTTCTTCAAAATTAATTTATGCCAGGATTGGCTTAGATACTTTGAACTCAAATTGGGGACAGAACATATTATTGCCATACACAACCAGAGAACAAGAGTATGGAAACGAAATAGGACAAGGGATCACTACTAATATGTATTACATAGACCTTAACCTGACCTACATGCTACGTCATAATCTCTTCATAGACTTCAGACAGGTTTATAGAAAAGAAAACAGCGAGATTCCGGCTTTATCGAAAGATTCTTATTTCTTTTCAGCAGCAATACGATTAAATTTGGCGGCTCGACAATTCGAATATTAGCAAGTGAAATATTTCTTAAAGAAAATACGCTATCATTTTTTGACCAAATTGCCGTGGACATTGGAGTATCAAATGTCTACAGTTCCAAAGTATCATTTGAAGAAAGCACCGTTTGTTTCGGTGGTGATGCCAACATACAATAG
>JAAESS010000277.1 GCA_024229195.1 Flavobacteriales bacterium
AAATAATAATTCCAATTTTCTAATCTTTTTTCTTGAATCTGATGAAGACTTTGAAGTTGAGCCCAGAGGAATGCAGCTGTCAACTCAGAGGGTAAAAATGATGAACCAATATCAACCCATTCGTATTTGTTTATAATCCCTTTAAGAAATTGCGATCTATTTGTTCCTTTTTCCCAAATTTTTTCTGCCCTTGATATTAGTTTTTGATCATTTACAGCCAACAGACCTCCTTCTCCAGAAATAATGTTTTTTGTTTCATGAAATGAAAAACATGATAATTGTCCAAATGTACCTAATGGCTTTTCTCCATAATAAGATGAAATAGCTTGCGCACAATCTTCAATAACTATCAAATTATGCTTTTGAGCGATTGTCATAATTTTTTCCATATCACAGGCAACACCAGCATAATGAACAACTAAAATAGCTTTAGTCTTTTCAGTAATTAAAGGTTCTATCTTTTTTGGATCTATATTGGGATTATCATCTAATGAATCTGAAAAAATAATTTTCAAACCTTGACGTAAAAATGCTAAAGCAGAAGTTACATAGGTATAGCTTGGTAAAATAATTTCATCCATCGGATTTGCGTTCAAAAGCATTGCCGACATTTCGAGGGCATCAGTACAGGATGAAGTCAGGAACGTTTTTTTAAATCCAAAATTACTTTCAAAGTATGACTGACATTTTTTTGTAAAATAACCATCCCCCGATAACTTTCCACTATTTATAGCATCTTCGATAAATTTAATTTCATTACCTGTGATGTAAGGTGCATTGAAGGGAATCATACTTTAAGGTTTAAAATCATTTTTCTTAAAACTATTTTTATCGAAGTTTAAATGTAAAAATAATTTCAGATTATTTTCATAAAGCTATGTTTTAATTCTATTTCTTTTATTAAAGAATAGCTTCATCTATAATATAAACAGGTCTGTTTTTTGTCTGATTAAATATCTTTCCTATGTAGATACCACATATCCCAACTATCGTTATTATAACTCCAGATAAAAACCATATTGAAATAATAATTGAGCTATATCCTAATACCTCACGTTGGCCATTTAATGCAAGATATAAATGATAGATTCCAAAAAGGAAAGCAAAGAACGAAATTATAATTCCAAATTTCACAAAAATTTTCAGGGGCTTGTTTGAAAATGAGATAATAGAATTAAATGCTAATCTGATTAGTTTTAAAAATGTATAACTGGTTTTGCCATGGACCCTTCTAGCATGTTCAACTTCAACCGATATTTTTTTAAACCCAACAAAATTAACAAATAATGGAAATGATTTTATATAATCTGACATAGAAAGAACCGCTTTTATGACTTTCTTGTGATAGATTCCAAAATTAGTATCCTCATGAATGTGACTTGTATCAGTAAGAAAACCGTAGACCTTAGAAAAAATATAAGAAGATAACTTTTTTAAAAAAGTATCTTTTCGATCTTTACGTTTTGCTATGACTATCTCGTATCCTTCTAGGGTTTTGTTATATAATTTTAGAACTTCTTTTGGTTGATCCTGAAGATCACAATCCATCACAACAACCCATTTTCCTTTGGCTGAGTTCAATCCGGCAGTTATAGCTTGATATTGACCAAAATTTTTGCTCAATCTAATAATTTTAAGATGATTCTTTGATGCAGCTAATTTCTTCATTGCTTCCCAGCTATTATCATCACTTCTATCATCGACTAAAATAATTTCATATGATTCATTAATCTTTAACATTACCTTGTTAATTTCTTCAATCAATTCAAACAGGGATTCTTCTGAATTGTATACTGGAATTACGAATGAAATATGAAAACTAGGAGAACACATGAGTAATTATATTTTTTTTGAAGAGTCTGAATAATACCATTAAACGACAAAATACACATATTATTTCAAAATTTAAAATCCTTGAAATCTTCTCTAAAAAATATTAAAAACAAATATTAATCTAAATTCATGTCCTCAAATTTCGAACGAAGTTAAACAAAAGACACATCCGCTTCACGTCTGTCACTTTTTGTTTTTTTCCAGTTTTCAATAAGTCTAAAGGAAAGTATTGCGGGAATTAGCTTCGCTGAGTCCCAGTCCGAACGAATTCAAACAAAAGGCACATCCGCTAAGCGTCGGTCACTTTTTGTTTTTTTCCAATCCTTTTAGGAGCGAGCTCCACAGGATTGTCTAAAAACAAAAAGACCAGGTTTATCAACCTGGCCTTTTATCATTAGTACTCGGAGCGGGACTTGAACCCGCACGAACATTACTGCTCATTGGATTTTAAGTCCAACGTGTCTACCAATTCCACCATCCGAGCCTATTGAATTGGTTATTATAAATGGAGCGAAAGACGGGATTTGAACCCGCGACCCTCACCTTGGCAAGGTGATGCTCTACCCCTGAGCTACTTTCGCAAAAGCTTAATCAATGAACTGTGCAATTCTAAAATTGCTTCCCTAAGTAAAAAAGGATCGCTCCGATTCCTGTTAGGAAGGCGCAAATTTAATATATTTTCATAAATCCCAAAGCTTTTTTGCTCATATTTTTCATATTTTTTTATGCAGTTAATCTTAATTAATGGATATATTTGCAGCGATTTTAAAAACAGGCAATTACCAACGTGGAAACAGCAATCGTAAGACATAATATGTTCGATGATCTCAAACAACTTACAAAGTTTGGATTATCAGTGAGTGTTGTTTTTTCTTCTATTGCAGGATATCTGCTCGCTGTAGACGTCATTGATTACAAAATATTGGCGCTTTTATCAATAGGAGGTTATTGCTTGGTAGGAGCTTCAAATGCATTCAACCAGATTATTGAAAGAGTCCCTGATTCGGTGATGAAAAGAACCATGGATCGTCCAATACCAACAGGAAGAATGTCAGTGAACCTGGCGATGTTCATCGCTATTTTTATGACAATAGCCGGTTTGGCCATCCTTTATAGTATCAATGAGAAAACTGCGCTTTTTGGAGCCATCTCGATATTTTTATACACCAGTGCTTATACCCCCTTAAAACCGATCACTCCCTTGTCAGTTTTTGTCGGTGCGATTCCGGGAGCCATTCCTTTTATGTTGGGTTGGGTAGCGGCTACAGGCAAATTCGGTATAGAGCCGGGCATGCTTTTTATGATACAGTTTTTTTGGCAATTCCCGCATTTTTGGGCCATTGGTTGGCTTCAGTTTGATGAATACAAGAAAGCAGGCTTTAATCTGATGCCAACTGGTGAAAAGAATAAGAAAGCAACAAAATTGATCATAATTTACACGATCTTAATGTTAATTGTTTCGATTGTACCTGTTTTTAAAATAACAGGAGCTTTGTATTTGTTACCAGGCTCAGCAATTCTTATATTTGTACTCGGATTGGTAATGCTTTTTTACGGAGTGAAACTCCACAAGGAGCAAACTAACCTTATGGCGAGAAAGCTTATGCTTTCAAGTGTTTTATATATCACTTTGATTCAGATCATTTTTGTGATCGACAAATTTTTACACTAATAGCATGGAACAAGTAAAGAAAGAAAAGACATTCAAACAGATGTTGTGGGTATCGATGATCAGTATGACCATGATGTTCGCAGGATTAACGAGTGCATATGTTGTAAGTAAGGCAAGAGAAGATTGGGTTAGTTTTGATCTTCCAAGTGCATTTTATATCAGTACACTTTTTATTATTGGTAGTAGTTTGAGCTTTATGATTGCCAAACGAACTTTAATGGCTGGGGATCAGGGCAAGACAACGTCATTATTGGCGCTGACGATGCTCTTAGGGATAGGTTTTATTTTTTATCAATTCACCGGATTTGGACAATTGATAGATGCCGGATTATATACAACAGGGAAGCAAAGTAATGTAGCCTCATCTTTTCTGTATGTGATTACTGGAGCGCATTTGCTTCACATTTTTGCTGGAATGATCGTCTTAGCAACAGTGCTGTTTAGAAACGCAACAGGAAAATATACCGCTGCAAGTCATTTAGGTTTTTCATTAGGTGCAATTTTCTGGCATTTTGTGGATGCTTTGTGGATTTACCTTTTTGTCTTTTTCTATTTTATTCGATAAACCTATTATTTTTCCCTTATTAATTCGATTTATCAATAATTTTTATATTTTTGCTGCTTGAGATAAAACATGATAAATATCAGTTTTACGGCATAAAAAAGATCAATTAAATTATACTTTTTATATGGAGGCAATTGTTGCTGATTCCCCAAAGGGGAGCTCTTGGGGCGGAGGAGGAAGTAAACCCTTCGATTCGAGTTATGGTAAAATGATGATGTGGTTCTTTATCATGTCAGATGCTCTTACCTTTTCTGGATTTTTGGGAGCATATGGATTAATACGTTTTAAATTCCTTGATTCTTGGCCAATTGCTGATGAGGTATTTACCCATATTCCATTTGTACATGGAGACTTTCCAATGTACTATGTGGCTTTTATGACCTTTGTTTTGATCTTCTCATCGGTAACAATGGTTTTGGCTGTTGATGCTGGTAAGCAGATGCAAAAAGGGAAGGTTATTGTTTACATGGGTCTAACCATTATTGGAGGTTTGATATTTTTGGGATCACAAGCCTGGGAATGGAAAACTTTTATCGCTGGTAGTTATGGAGCTGTGCAGTTAGAAGATGGAAAAATCGTTCAGTTTGTGGATGGTTCCGGACATCAGGTAACATTGCAAAGTTTTGCTTCTAATGCACCTAGTGATAGAATTCAACACAAAAAAGAAAATGGACTTTGGTTCGTATCTGAAGCAACGCTGCCATCGGTAACGCTGCAACAGGTAAAAGAAGGATTTGCGAATAATCCTGATATTTCAATGAGAACTGAGCTTATCAATTTAGATACAAAACAAAAAACAATTGTTTCTAGAGAAGAGGCCAATAAGTTTCTTAACAATGCTACAAGAGTAGTAGAAGGAGCTAATCTTACAGAAAATGAATACGGCAAAACCTTATTTGCAGATTTCTTTTTCTTTATCACAGGATTTCACGGATTTCACGTTTTTTCAGGAATTTTGATCAATATCATTATTTTCTTTAATGTGATCATCGGAACATATGAGCGCAGGGGCCATTATGAAATGGTTGAAAAAGTAGGTCTGTATTGGCACTTTGTTGACCTTGTTTGGGTATTTGTTTTCACATTCTTCTATTTGATATAAAAATTAAGATAAAAAATGTCGCACGCTAAATCACATACAGCATTAATTTGGAAAGTATTTGCTTTCCTTTCAGTGATCACTATAGTTGAAGTATTTCTGGGTATTGTTAAACCTGCTTCACTAAATTTGACACAAATTCTGGGTACAAGTATATTGAACTGGATCTTCCTGATCCTAACTCTTGTAAAGGCTTATGGTATTGCCTGGTATTTTATGCATTTAAAAGATGAAAAAACCTGGTTTAGAAGAGCTATTGTATGGCCCGTAGTATTTTTGATTGCAGTACTTGCATTTTTTGTACTCTATGAAGGAGATGCTATCGGATCGATTGTACAGGAATGGACAAGATGGTCATATAACTAAACTGAATTTTATAAAAATGAATGTAAAAGTGTTTTGAGTTTTCAAAACACTTTTTTTATACCTTTGCATCATGGCAAAACCCAGTAAAAATACACTTGTTTTATCCGTTCTTTTTTTTGGACCATTGTTGTTTTATCTGTTTCTTCTAACAGGTACCAATAACTTTGCAAAATTACCAAGGCTTACGGAAAAGGTTGATGATGTTGAGCAGTTTTCAAGTTCTGATACGATCAAGCTAAAAAATAACATCAGTGTACTGTGTTTTCTTGGATCTGATCTCTTGAATCACAAAACAAATGCATTAAACCTGAATGAGAAGATTTATAAGCACTTTTATGGTTTTAAAGGCTTTCAGTTTGTCGTTGTTTTACCCAAAGGATCAGAAGCTGATGCCAGACAGTTAAAAAAAGAACTTGGAGCCACTTATAATGTAGACAAATGGCATTTTGTATTTGGAGATGGGGCAGAAGTGCAAAAAATGTTTAGTAGCCTTAAAACGTCTTATACATTAGACGATCAATATTATACACCCTATGCCTTTATTGTAGACAGAGAGCTTACCCTAAGAGGTAGAAATGATGAAGAGGCTGAAGAAGATGGTTTGATGTATGGCTATAATGCTGAATCAGTTGCAACAGTGCATCAGGAAATGGTTGATGATGTCAAAGTTGTGATGGCCGAATACAGACTGGCATTAAAGAAAAACAAAAGAGAAATCTAACAATGTAAATAGTAATGATCAAATGAAGAAGAATTCTTATATCGCGATTTCCTTTATTATTTTGATCTTTGGTATTTATGCTATCCCCAAGATCATTAAAAATTTCACAGGAAATGAACTTCTCAAGTTCGAAAAAGTTCCTGCTTTTGAATTCACAGATCAGAATAACAAGCAAGTAAACAATTCAAATTTTGAAAATAAAGTGTATGTTGTGGAGTTTTTCTTTACATCCTGCCCTACGATCTGCCCAAGAATGAACGAAAATATGGTAAAGATTCAAAATGAGTTCTTTGGGAACCCGTCATTTGCTATCGCTTCTGTTTCGATCGATCCTGAAAGAGATTCCCCGGAAGTCTTAAAAGCTTATGCAAAAGAGAAAGGAGCTACTCTAAAAAACTGGTACTTTTTAACTGGAGATAAGGCGGATGTATATTCATTTTCGAATGAAGGATTTCTTCTATATGCAGGCGAAAATAAGGATGCAGAAGGAGGATTTGAGCACTCAGGCTTATTTGCCCTTATCGACAAAGATGGTTATATCAGATCGAGAACAGTTAGCAGTGGGGAGAATGAAAATCCGATCAAATTTTACAATGGCCTTGAAGACAAGGAAATCCAGTGGTTGAAAGAAGACATTAAATTACTTTTAAAAGAATAAAATAACAGATGGAAGAATCAAAAAAATATAATCGAATCATTGTCATATTATCCATTGCGATTCCCTTGGTAGTAGCCGCTTTATTTGGTGTTAAGCTAGATATTGAATTACCAATCTTTCTGCCGCCAATCTACGCTGGAACAAATGCCGTTACCGCTTTGATATTGATCATTGCGTTATGGGCGATAAAGGTAAAGAACATAGAACTGCACAAACGGCTAATGAAGACTGCAATCATATTTTCTGTCCTTTTTTTGGTGATGTATGTTTTGTATCACATGACTTCAGACTCGACCACTTATGGAGGTGAAGGAGCCATAAAATATGTTTATTATTTGATTTTGATTTCACATATTCTCTTGTCAGTAGTTGTTATTCCATTTGTATTGATCACCTACGTTAGAGCGATTACAAATGATATTCAAAGGCATAAAAAAATTGCGCGTATCACCTGGCCTTTATGGTTATATGTGACGATCAGTGGGGTAATTGTTTATTTTATGATTTTGCCATACTACCAATTATAAGTTGTTGGATAGATTGTTTCAAATAAATTTCAAAAGCAATTATGATTTGGTCGATTAGTAACATATGTTTAATTTTGCAGAGTAGCCAAACGGTCTTTACCAACCGATCTAAGCTGTAATAAATAATCTTCATGTACAAAAAAGTCATTTTAACTGTTATCCTTTTCATAAGTCTTGACACTTATAGTCAGTGCGCGATGTGCCGTGCTGTAGTGGAACAAGGCGGAGAGGAAGTTGCAGAAGGTATTAATTCCGGTATTGTTTACCTGATGGCCTTTCCATATTTACTGATTGCTGTTACCATGTTTTTATTCTACAGAAACTGGAAGAAATCTTCTGTAAGATAAATTTAAAAAATAGTGTAACAAATTTTTTAAGATCTCGTCTTATATTCAAAATTCAAATACCGAAATTTCACTTATATGAAAGCACCACTAACCCTGATCTTGCTGTTCAGCATAACTTTGTCTGTCTTTGCACAAGAACCAAACACAAATGTTAAGAAATGGACGCTAAAAGAATGCGTTGATTATGCCATTGAAAATAACATCACTGTAAAACAATCAGAAAATAATATTGCATTGTCTGAGATTGACAAAAGAGGCGCCATTGGAAATTTTATACCGAGTCTTAATATGAACAGTTCCGCTGCCTGGAACTCAGGACTAACCACTGATGTAACAACAGGTGTTCTTGTCAATCAGACCACACAAACCACGAATGGAGGAATTTCTTCAGGTGTGTCGATTTACAGGGGATTAAGAAATCAAAATGAATTACGCAGGGCTGAGTTAAGTATTTTGGCTAGTCAATACCAGTTAGATAAAAGTAAAGATGATATTTCTCTTTTTGTGATCAATGCCTATTTGGAGGTTTTATTTAGTAAAGAGGCTGTGAATGTTGCCATTCCTCAAGTAGAAATTACAAGAGAACAATTGGCAAGAACAAATCAGCTGGTTGAAGCCGGTACGGTTCCCAGAGGTGATCTATTAGATGTTGAAGCCACATTAGCTACAGACGAACAAAATTTAATAGTTACTCAAAATAGGGTAAGACTGGCTATTATTTCATTGGCACAGCTCTTACAGTTGCAGGATTATGATAATTTTGATATTGCCAATGAAGAAATTGAGACCTTACCCTTATTGAATCTTGCCGATTACTCCGTGGATAAGATTTTTGAGAAAGCCATGGAAACCAGAAATGAGATCAAGGTAGCTCAAACCAATATAGACATTGCAGAGAGTGACATAAAATTAGCCAAAGGTGCATTACAGCCTACTTTATCAGGATTTTTCAACTGGAATTCCAGGTATTCAGACAGAGATAGAATTGTAGGATCAGAAATAGACCCGAATAACCCTACCGTTGTTATTGGACAGGTAGAAACTACCGGAGATAATGTGATCTCACCAAATTTTAATGCTGTAACCGGTCCGGCTAATGGATTTTTTGATCAGTTAGATCAGAATAAAGGAAGTTCGTTTGGTTTATCCTTGCAAATCCCAATACTAAATGGATTTAATGCTTCGAACAATGTGAGAAGAGCCAAAATCAATTATGAACAGCAAAAGTATCAGTTAGATCAAGAGGAGTTGAATCTTGAAAAGACAATTCACCAGGTTTATGCGGATGCGCTTGGATCTTTAAAGTTGTATGAAGCATCCAAGAGATCTTTAGATGCGAGAGAAGTTTCATTTGATTACGCACAGGAACGTTTTGATGTTGGAGTGTTGAATTCTTTTGATTACGGTCAGATTAAGAATAGGTTGGTTGCTGCGAATGCAGAATTTTTAAGGGCAAAATATGACTTTATATTCCGAGTAAAATTACTTGAATACTATTATGGCATGCCTGTAGAAAATTTATAATCGATAAATTCCGAACAGAGACATTGGGTCATATCCTAAACATAGAAACCGCAACAAAAAACTGCTCTGTTAGTATTTCAAGAGATGGAGAGCTTATTGCCCTTAAGGAACTCAACGAAGGAAAATTTTCACACGCTGAGAAATTACATTCTTTTATTCTTGATACTATCAACGAAGTAGGTATTAAGATGCATGATTTGCATGCCATTGCCATCGGAAAGGGACCAGGTTCTTATACAGGTTTAAGAATTGGTGTTTCAGCTGCAAAAGGACTTTGTTATGCTTTGAACAAGCCATTGATATCTGTACCAACTCTAGAAATTATTGCACTGCAAATTCCACTTGAAAATAATGAAATAGTAGTCCCTTTGCTGGACGCCAGAAGAATGGAAGTCTATAGTGCTATATTTGATCATAACTATCGGCAAATCAGACAAACTGAAGCTGAAATCATCGATAAGACATCGTTTAAGACATTTTTGGACAAAGGAATTGTTCACTTTGCCGGTGATGGAGCCGAAAAGTGCAAAGTATTGATCAAGCATGATAATGCTCGATTTGTGAGTGATGTTTTTCCTTCAGCAAGAGAGATGGCGGCTATTGCCAACGGTAAATTTAAAGCAAGAGACTTTGAAGACCTTGCTTATTTTGAACCCTTTTATCTAAAGGATTTTGTAGCCGGTAAACCAAAAAAATATTTTAACTAAGTATCAAGGCTTAACGAATTCAATTTGTATGAGTTTCGAAAAAGAGTTAAAATGAGCTACTCATTTGGCCCAAGGCCTTTTTCGAATCTTTAACAGGTAATTTACAGGCACCATCAATACAAACATAGATCGTTGTTTCATTCTCGTTATATTTATATTCAAGCAGTGGTAAGTTACTTTCGGTTCGGCTTCCTACAATAAGCTTATTCGGAATATACGTAGCATTTATTTCTTCCAATTTAAGATTTGCGTCTGACCCAACAACTGCTACTTCATAAAAATTACCGATATAATTACTGTAAAGATTGAGCCAATTTGAAGCCCCTGCTCCATAAGTTATGGCCTTTTCTTTTACATTGTTCAGCATGGCTTTTGCATTGTCAGCGTAGTGTTTGTTCCCATAATAATGGCCGAGTTTAAACAGGTTATTGGCCATGACAGAATTTGATGATGGGATCACATTATCATCCGTTTCAACTTTCCTGCTGATGAGTCCTTTTTCCTTATTAGAGGTGAAGAAAAACATTTTACTTTGGTCATCATAAAAATGATCAAAACAGTAATCAGTAAATTGTTTGCCACTCAAAAGCCAGGCTTCATCTAATGTTACTTCATATAGACTGATAAAGGCATCAATTACTGTGGCATAATCTTCGAGATAAGCTTCGATATTACTTTTGCCATTTTTATAATTTCTATAAAGACCACCATCTTCTTTGACCATTTTATTTCTAATGAACTGACCACTTTTTAAAGCCATTTCAAGGAATCTATCGTCTCTAAAAACACTGTAAGCCTGAACATATCCTTTGAGCATGAGTGCATTCCAAGATGTAAGTGTTTTATCGTCAAGTCGAGGTTTATCTCTTTTATTTCTTTCACGAGATAAAGTTTCTTGCCAAGTTATCAATTTTTTCTCCAATTCTGGCTCGCTGATATTATTTTCTTTACAGAAGTCTTTTTTTGATACGACACGAATCAAGTGGTATTTGTCATCCTCCCATTTCCCATACCCATTTACATTATAGTATGTAGCAAAAAGATCAAAGTCATCTCCTAAAAGCGCTGTCAGCTGCTCCTTTGTCCAAACATAATAGGCTCCTTCCTCTAATTCACCAGCTTCATTGTTACTATCCGCGTCCAGTGAAGAATAAAAGGCACCAATATCTTTATAAAGTTCAGTTTCGACAAAATCAATTGTTCTATACACCACCTCTTTATAAAGCGGATTCTTGGTCACTAAAAAGGCCTTTGAGTACAATGAAACCAGCTGGGCATTGTCATAAAGCATCTTTTCAAAATGTGGCACGTGCCAGTGATCATCAACTGAATATCTGGCAAAGCCTCCTCCAACGTGGTCAAATATACCACCATAAGCAATTTTAGTCAGTGATGTGTTGATGTAATCCATCATCTCCGGATTTTCAGATTGAACAGCATAGCGCAGTAAAAATTCTAAATTGCCGGGTATAGGAAATTTAGGAGCTCCTGTTCGCCCCCCATTTTTTACATCCATAGTTGGCAGCCAATTATCTATGGCAGATTGTAATTCTGTTTTATCAAAAACTGCAGCCTCTTCGTTTAAAGTGACTAATCCTGTTTGTTGAATTCCCTCGGTCAATTTAGAGGCATATTCTTCAGCTTTCTCAGGTTCATTTTTATAGAGATCGGCGAGTTGAGTCAGGGCATTGACCCATTTGTCTTTTGGAAAATATGTGCCTCCCCAAATTGGTCGCCCATCAGGAAGGGCAACACTATTCAATGGCCATCCACCACTTCCGGTTAATAATTGAACCGCATTCATGTAAATCTGGTCTACATCAGGTCTTTCTTCACGATCAACTTTGACATTTATAAAATTCTCATTCATCAAAGCCGCAACTGTAGAATCTTCAAAGGATTCATGTTCCATGACATGACACCAGTGACAAGCCGAATAGCCAACCGAGATCAATAGCAGTTTATCTTCCTTTTTAGCCAGTTCTAAAGTTTCATCATTCCAGGCATACCAGTTTACCGGGTTATGAGCATGTTGTAACAGATAAGGACTGGTTTCGTTGATGAGTTCATTGGTATATTGGAAGTCGCTATCCATGGTTTGGTCTTTCGTCTTGTTACAGCTTTGTGCTATTAGGATTATAGATAATAGCTGAAATATTGTCTTATACATAAAGCAAATTTTGACAAAGATAACACCATTTAGGAGATTTAAATTGTTAAAATTATCATGTACACAGACCAATACAAAACTATTTTTTGAGCTAAGAGTAAGATGTGTAAAAAAGCAATTCTGCTGCAAAAAAAAAATAGCATAAAAAGTTAATTATAAGTTATTGATCGAAGCAAAATGGTAACATTAAGTTAACATGTAAACCTATTATGTATCATAGATTTGCAGCATCATTTTAAGATTTATATAATGGAAAATATCTATATTCTGATGTTGGTTGCATTGATTGCTTTAGCAGCGATTGATCTTGTAGTTGGGGTTAGTAATGATGCTGTCAATTTTTTGAATTCAGCGATTGGATCTAAGGTTGTATCCATGAAAACGATTATGATTGTTGCGAGTATTGGAATCGCAGTTGGAGCGATTTTTTCGAGCGGTATGATGGAGGTAGCCCGTAAGGGTATTTTTAATCCCGGTGAATTTTACTTTAATGAGATCATGATTATTTTTATGGCAGTGATGATCACTGACGTACTGTTATTGGATTTCTTTAATACCTTGGGAATGCCTACTTCCACCACTGTTTCTATTGTATTCGAGTTATTGGGTGCAGCGGTGGCTATGGCTCTGATCAAAATTGCTGTTTCTGATACTGAAACTGTTGCTAATCTTTCACAGTATATCAATACAGAAAAGGCAGTTCTCATTATTTCCGGAATATTTTTATCGGTGATTGTGGCTTTTTCCATAGGTGCAATCGTGCAGTATCTTTCACGTTTGTTCCTCACTTTTAACTTTGAACAAAAGCCAAAGATCTACGGAGCCTTATTCAGTGGTATTGCATTAACATCGATCACATATTTTATTTTTATGAAAGGTCTGAAAGGGACCGCTTATTATAATGAGATCAAAGGTCTTCTTGAAGGAAATGAGGTCTATATCATAGGTATAGCATTTATTGTCTGGACCTCTTTGTCATATGTTTTGACAAAGTTTTTGAATATTAACTTATATAAGATCATCATCACGGTTGGAACATTTGCGCTTGCTTTGGCTTTTGCAGGTAATGATCTTGTGAATTTCATTGGTGTACCGATGGCTGCCTGGAATTCTTATGAAGCTTGGAGCGCATCAGGTTTACCTGCCAATGAATTCAGTATGGGTGTTCTTGCCGGAAAAGTACCGACCCCTGCATTATTTCTTTTTATCGCCGGAATGATCATGGTGATAACACTTTGGTTTTCTTCAAAAGCTAAAAAAGTAGCAGCTACAGAGGTAAATCTTGCGAGACAAAGTGAGGGCCATGAAAGATTTCAGCCAAATTCACTCTCAAGGGTTATTGTGCGTTCTACGCTAGGAATCAGCAATGGATTAAGTTATGTTTTACCTAAATCCTTACAAAAAAATATTAGCAAAAGATTTGAAAAACCTGTAGTCAATCTGCCAAAGAAAAAAGTATATGAATTACCGGCTTTTGATGCGGTAAGGGCTTCGACGAATCTGATGGTAGCAGGTATATTGATCTCTATTGCGACTTCATATAAATTACCATTATCAACCACTTATGTCACATTTATGGTGGCAATGGGTACTTCACTTGCCGACCGTGCCTGGGACAGAGAAAGTGCGGTTTACCGTGTTGCAGGGGTGCTTAACGTAATTGGAGGATGGTTTTTTACTGCATTTATAGCCTTTGTTACTGCCGGAATTTTTACCTATCTAATTCATTTGGGCAGTATCACTGCAGTGAGCTTACTTTTATTATTGGTGCTGTTTATTTTGGTCAGAAATTTTGTGAAGCATAAAAAAGAGGAAAAAGTTACCGCTCAAAAGAAAGTTCTTAAACGAGAAGAATTGATTACAGCCAAGGAAGTGATTGAAGAGACATCAGACCATATATCAGAGGTAGTTTCAAGAGCAAATAAACTTTATTCTAATGTCGTCAATAATTTGTCGAATCAGGATCTTGGAAAACTTAAAAAGACAGATAAGCACGTACTCAAGTTAAACGCAGAGGTTGATGCTTTAAAAGATGAGGCTTTTTATTTTATAAAATCTCTTGATGACTCTTCGGTTGAAGCCAGTAGATTTTATTTGATGGTTCTGGGCTATTTACAGGATATCTCCCAGTCAATCAGTTATATCTCCAAAGCGAGTTTCAAACATGTCCATAATAATCACAAACAACTGAAGAAAGGTCAAATTCAGGATCTGACAATTATTGATGATCAACTTTCGACCATGCTTAAAGAGATCGCGGTAATTTTTCACGAGAGACGATTTGGAGATATATCCAAGATCGTTGATGAAAAGCACCAGCTTTTTGATCATGTGTCTAAATCAATTGAGAAACAAATCAACAGGATCAGGTCAGAAGAATCAAGTGCCAAAAACACTACTTTGTATTTTGGAAACTTGTTAGAAACCAAAGATTTTATTTCTGCCATTATGAATTTGCTGGAATTGTATCAGGAATTTCATTTCAGTATGAAGAAAGCCAATATTGAAGTTTAATATATTTAAAAAAATCCCGCTCATAGGTGGGATTTTTTGTTTAAAGACCATCCAAAACTCACAATCTTTCCCAAGCTCTGTTGTTATACTGGTACGCTGTAATGTTTTTTAAACTCTTTCGTCTGTAACTATAGTGACCGACATTATGTCAAAATTTGCGTCACTTTGTACCTGTATTTAAAGTGGTACGTATATTGCTATTAAATTGAAAAACAGATTATAACAGATAAAGAAAATATTATGACAGAATTGTTGACCAAAGAAACATTTTTAAAGAAAGTGTTTAATTTCGAAGAGAATAAAGAATGGAAATTTGAAGGAGACAAACCTTGTATTATAGATTTTTATGCAGATTGGTGTGGGCCATGTAAAATGGTAGCCCCTATTTTGGAGGAGCTTTCACAAGAGTATGAAGGTAAAATAGATATTTATAAAGTAGATACCGAAGCTGAGCAGGAATTATCTGCAGCTTTTGGAATAAGAAGTATTCCTTCTATGTTGTTTTGCCCGGCAGGAGAACAGCCTCAAATGGCTCAGGGAGCGCTTCCAAAACATAACTTAGAACAGATTATTGAAGATGTTCTAAAGGTTAAAAAGCCAAGTAAAGTTTAAATAAAAAAAAGCTGTTTTCATTGAAAACAGCTTTTTTTTGATTGTATTATCGATTAAACCAAGTCTTGCTCGATCAAATATTCTGCAATCTGAACAGTGTTTGTTGCAGCTCCCTTTCTAAGATTATCACTTACAACCCACATGTTTAATGTGTTCGGTTGAGATTCATCTCTTCTGATTCTTCCAACAAATACGTCATCTTTGCCATGCGCATAAATAGGCATTGGATAGGTATTGGTATCTAAATTGTCCTGAACCACAACCCCATCTGTCTCATGAAGTAACCGTCTCACTTGACTCACATCAAATTCATTTTCAAATTCAATATTGATACTTTCAGAATGGCCGCCGGCAACAGGTATTCTTACAGCTGTTGCAGTAACAGCAATACTGTCATCATTCAAAATTTTTCTGGTTTCATTAACCAGTTTCATTTCTTCCTTAGTGTAGCCGTTATCTTCGAAAACATCACAATGAGGTAAGGCATTTCTATGAATAGGATAAGGATAAGCCATTTCCCCTTTGATTCCCTGATATTCATTTTCAAGTTGTTGAACTGCTTTTACACCTGTTCCTGATATTGATTGGTAAGTTGAAATTACCAATCGCTTGATTCCGTATTTTTTATGAAGCGGTGCAAGTGCCACCACCATTTGTATGGTAGAACAGTTTGGATTGGCGATGATCTTATCCTCAGCAGTCAATTCTCCTGCATTAATTTCAGGAACCACCAATTTCTTATTAGGATCCATCCTCCAGGCAGATGAATTGTCGACCACAGTTGTTCCAGCTGCTGCAAACTTTGGTGCCCATTCAAGAGAGGTGCCACCTCCTGCCGAAAACAAAGCAATATCCGGTTTTTGGTCTATCGCATCTTGGAGTCCAATAACTGTATACTCCTTATCCTTATAATTCATTTTTTTACCGACTGATCTTTCTGAGGCAACTAATAATAATTCAGTTACCGGAAAATTTCTTTCTCCCAGTATTTCTAACATGACGTTTCCTACCATTCCGGTAGCTCCTACCACTGCAATTTTCATTCTTTCTAATTTAAAATATTCATTTTTGAAGCTGCAAAGATGCTAAATAATTAGTGATATTGTTCGCAAATTGTTGAATATATATAGGCTTGTTTAATTTATATCAAATTTAAGCACAAGCACTTAATTTTTAACAGATCATAATACATTAAATAATAAATCGTAATTTTGCCGCTCTGAAAAACAAAGAGAAATGTTATGGTATTGAACGGAAATAATAAAATTGAATTGATGGCACCAGCAGGGAATTTTGAATCCATGCAAGCAGCCCTTGATAATGGAGCAGATTCTGTTTATTTTGGTGTGGAACAGTTGAATATGAGGGCAAGAGCCTCAATCAATTTCACCTTAGATGACTTGCCCGAAATATCTTTGAGATGTAAGGCTAAAAATGTCAGGACCTACCTTACTTTGAATACGATCATTTATGACCACGATTTAAGTATTGTAAAGACCTTATTAAAAAAGGCCAAAGAAGCTGATATCTCAGCTGTTATTGCAATGGATCAGGCAGTTATTGCTATGGCCAGACAGGCAGGAATGGAAGTTCATATTTCAACACAGATCAACATTACCAATATCGAAACGGTAAAGTTTTATGCCATGTTTGCCGATACTGTTGTCTTGAGTCGTGAATTGAGTTTGCGTCAGGTAAAAAAGATCACCGAGCAAATAGAAAAAGAAGAGATCAAAGGACCTTCAGGGAGATTGCTTGAAATTGAAATTTTCGGACATGGTGCACTTTGTATGGCTGTCTCAGGAAAATGCTATATGAGTTTACATTCTCACAACTCATCCGCAAATAGGGGAGCATGCAAACAAAATTGCCGTAAAAAGTATACTGTTATTGATCAGGAAACTGGTTTTGAAATGGAACTAGATAATGAATACATCATGTCTCCAAAAGACCTTTGCACAATTGATTTCCTTGATCAAGTTGCTGATGCCGGAATCAAAGTTCTTAAAATTGAAGGACGAGGAAGGGCACCTGAGTATGTGGCGAATGTGATCAAATCCTACAGACAGGCAATTGACGCTTTATCTGAAGGGACTTATGATAAGGATAAGGTCATCGGATGGATGCTTGAGCTTGAAAAAGTATACAACAGAGGATTCTGGAATGGATATTATTTAGGTCAGAAACTTGGAGAGTGGAGCAAGGGATCTGGTTCTCATGCGACACAGAAAAAAGTATATGTAGGAAAAGGAGTACACTTTTTCCCAAAAGCCAATATAGGAGAGTTTAAATTGGAAGCCTATGATCTTAAAATAGGGGATCGAATTTTAATTACAGGACCTACCACCGGTGCTCAAGAATTGAATATCACAGAAATGTTTGTCAATGATCAAAAGGGTAAACTGGCGAAAAGGGGTGACAATATCACTTTGCCTCTTGAGTTTAGGATAAGACCTAATGATAAATTATACAAAATAGTGGCTGTAGAGAAACCGGTTGAAACCGTTTAAATAGTTGTTAATATTATCGGAGGTTTACCAAAAATTAGTGTAGCCAGAATGTAAGTGTTGCAAAAAGTGCAATGGCCAAAAAGATGCCGACCGCTACAATCCATACCTTGTTGTAATAAATTGAATGTAGCTTGATATCTTTCCGGTAACTCCATACCATCAGAATGATAAAAGCGGTTGCGAAGATGCCTGCAAAAATAAGTTGTCCTCTACTAAACATTTTAGTTATATTTATGACTGCAAATGTAAGACAATATGAGTAAAAATGCGATCGTTTTTGGTGCCACATCCGGAATAGGGAGAGAATTAGCTAAACTTTTGGTAAAGGATGATTATAAGGTGCTGATCACAGGAAGACGAAAGGTGTTTTTAGAGGCGCTGAAGAAGAGCAATCCAACTAGTTATATCGTGCGACAGCACGACATCACCGATTTGTCAGATACCGAGACACTTTTTAAGGAGATTCCTTCAATTTTTGACCATGTCGATCTCATTATTCATAATTCTGGGATAATGGAAACGAATTTTGACCTCGAGTGGAGCAAAGACCTGCCTACTCTGGAAACCAATGTTTTGGGGGCGACAAAAATATACCAACTTTCATATAATTATTTCAAAAATCAAGGATTTGGTCATCTTGTCAGTATTACCTCTATTGCTTCTTTGGTTGGAAACAGGCATGTGCCCGCTTATCACGCATCCAAAGCCTATCAGTCAAATTATATGGAGTCCTTATGGATGAAAGCCAAAAGAACTAAAAAAGCAAAAATCAATATTACCAATATACTTCCGGGCTTTGTGGACACAGATATTATTGCAGGAAAAACGTTTTGGATGGCACCTTTAGACAAAGCAGTGAGTCAGATTTATTCGGCAATAAGAAAGAAAAAAAGAAAGGTATATATAACCAAAAGGTGGAGGTTGATAGCCATAATGATGAAAATATTTCCACCTCAGTTTTTAATAAAATTTTTATAAGTCAGCATGAAGAATAAAATAAAGGCAGTTCAGGAATTTCATGAATCATTTGGATTAGGAGTATCCCATAGTCCTGTTGCGAAACTTTCAGCCCAGAAATTAAAGTTGAGATTTGATTTGATGGATGAAGAAAATAAAGAATATCTGGAAGCCGCAGAGAATAATGATTTAATAGAGGTGGCAGATGCTCTGGGAGATATGCTTTATATCTTATGCGGTACTATTCTCGAACATGGTATGCAATATAAAATTGAAGAGGTTTTTAATGAAATTCAAAGAAGTAATATGAGTAAACTGGGAGCTGACGGAAAACCCATTTACCGTGAAGATGGCAAGGTCATGAAAGGACCGAGTTACTTCAAGCCCAATATTGGATCGATCCTCAATGGAGAAAGTTAATAGATAAGAAAAAATAAAGGCCTCATTCTGATGAGGCCTTTATTATTATTTGACAGCATGTCTCCAGCCGAATTTATCATCTGATCGGTTGTACTGAATATCCGTAATTTGCTTTTTCAATGAAGTTGCATAAGTGTTTTCAAATTCAGGAAGTAAAAAGTCTTTATCCTTATATCCGAATCCTGCAATAGGAGAAATAACCGCGGCGGTTCCTGCTCCAAACATCTCTTTAAGGCTTCCATTTTCAGAAGCTTCAATGATCTCATGTACAGAAATATTTCTCACTTCAACTGAGATTCCCTGGTCTTTGGCAATTTCAATGATACTTTTTCTTGTAATACCATCAAGTATTCTGTCACTTGTAGGTGCGGTAACCAGTGTGTCATTAATTCGAATAAAAATATTCATCGCTCCAGCTTCCTCAATATATTCGTGGGTTGTGTCATCGGTCCAGATAACTTGCTGATATCCTTTTTCAATGGCAAGATTGGTAGGATAGAACTGACCTGCATAGTTTCCACCGGCTTTTGCATAACCCACACCTCCGTTGGCTGATCTGGAATATTGCTGTTCGATCAAAACTTTTAATTTTCCTCCAAAGTAAGGTCCTGAAGGAGAACATGCGATGATAAACTTGTAGTTATCTGATGGAGAGGCATGAAATCCGTTCCCTGAAGCGAACATAAACGGTCTGATATACAAGGAACTGTCCTTTGTAGTTGGAATCCAATCTTTTTCCAATAATAACAAAGCCTCTAGTCCTTCCATAAAATAGGCTTCAGGAAGTTCTGGCATGGCCAGTCTTTTTGATGAAATATTTAGTCTTTTCTGATTGTCGAGTGGCCTGAATAACCAGATCGCGTCATGCGCATCCTTATAGGCTTTCATTCCTTCAAACACCGATTGTCCGTAGTGAAATATTTTGGCAGAAGGATCCAGGCTAATATTTTGGTAAGGAACTATTTTTGGGCTATTCCATTTGCCATTTTCGTAATCGCAAACAAGCATATGATCCGTGTATACCTGTCCGAAGGGAAGATTATTAAAATCTACCTCAGTTATTTTTGAATTCTTGGTTTTTTCGATAGTGACCTTATGACTTACTTCTAAACTCATGATGCGGAAATTTTAAGCAAAAGTACTTATTATCGTTCAAAAAATGAATAAAAGCACTTTTTTTATGCATAATAAAAGCACTTATTTAGACCTCTGTTTTTTGAAAATTAAAACTCGTTTAATTCAAACGAAATAAGGACTATTACTAATTATAAACTTGTACTCTTTTCAAAGCATTTTAATTTTTTACCTTTGTTCCGATTCGAATCAAATGGAAAGAAAGATTATACAGACTTCAGACGGCTCATCAAGTGTTTATTTGCCTGAGTGGGACGAGAATTATCATTCAAAACATGGAGCCATACAAGAGGCGTATCATGTCTTTATCAAGAACGGTTTAGATCTTTTTCAAGACGGCAGTGCGATTCAAGTACTTGAGATGGGTTTTGGAACCGGATTGAATTGTATGATTACATATCTGGAGGCGATACGGAGAGATCTAAAAATTGATTATACAGGTCTTGAGGGCTATCCGCTGGAAACAAAAATGATCTTTGAATTGAATCACTTGGAACAACTGAAGGCCCAACAAGAGTTAGAGGTATATCAAAATATCCAAACTTCAGATTGGGAGAAGTTAGCAAAGATTAGTTCCAAGTTCAATTTGACTAAAAAAGGAATCATGTTTGAAGATTTTCATGAAAATGGGGTTGCTGACTTGATCTATTTTGATGCCTTTGGAGCAAGAGTTCAACCTGAATTATGGACAGAATCAATTTTTAAGAATATGTATGATGCTATGAAAGATAAAGGTGTTATCGTGACTTATTCAGCTAAAGGCAGTGTTAGAAGAGCCATGCAGGCTGTGGGATTTGAGGTGGAGAGATTACCCGGGCCACCAGGCAAAAGGGAGATGCTTAGAGGGACCAAAAAAATGCGAAAAGCTATATAGATTTCAAATCATGAATAAATCGAGAAACTAGTGAAATATTTAAATCAGCTACTAAAAGAGAAAAGCATCTTATTTTTATTTGTTCCGTTTTTAGTCGGAATCTTATTCCTGATGCTCCGTTACGGGAAAGGACCATCACATATTTTGGTAAATCAATGGAATTCTCCAACAGCAGATACCTTCTTTAAATATGTAACTGACTTTGGAGATGGAGCCTTGTTTGCAGTGGTTATTATTTTGTTGGCCTTCTTTAAATTCAGATGGGCCTTATATGAGTTACTGGCGGCCTTGATGACCCTAGTCTTTGTTTTTATTACCAAACAGGTTATTTTTAAAGGTATGCCAAGGCCTGTAAAGTATTTTGAAAATCAGGAAGTCCTTCATTTGGTAGAGGGTGTTAAAATGCATGAATGGAATAGTTTTCCATCTGGGCATACGATTACTGCTTTTGCCATCTTTATGATCTTGGTGCTTGTGATAAAAAACAATTATCTAAAATTCCTTTTTGTGATGGCTGCAATTCTGGCAGCTTATTCCCGGGTCTATTTATCACAACATTTCCTGGGAGATATATTTTCTGGTGCAATTATCGGAACTTTGATTGCCGTTTTTAGCTGTACTGTGATTGATAATCTGGGTCCGCTTAAAAAGTCTACTTGGATAGATAAAAATTTGATATTATTATTTGGCCATAAACATGAGCAATAAAAAGAAGCTAGGTATTTTAATATTCATTTCGGCTCTGATCAGACTGCTTGTCGGCAGCAGTATTGAGTTGGGGAATGATGAAGTATATTATTGGACCTATGCCAAATATCCTGACTGGAGTCATTTTGACCATCCACCAATGCTCGGGTTTTTTGAGCAACTCTTTACCCTAAATCTTTTTTTTGAATCGGAATTGGCACTAAGACTTGGTTTTATTGTTGCCGGATCGCTCAGTACCTTGCTCATGTATTTGATAGGTAAGGAGATCAAGGATGAAAGAACAGGCCTTATTGCTGCAGTATTATTTAATACAAGCATCTATGGAATGATCATTAGTGGTCTTTTTATCATGCCTGACGGACCTTTGGTTTTGTTTTGGATGAGCTCATTACTATTTTTTATCAAGTATCAAAAAGCGACAGAAAAAAGTAAAATTAATTTATTTCTCAGCCTCTCATTAGTCAGTGTTTCATTAGTTATCTATTCAAGCTATCAGGTAGTTTATTTGCTTTTTGGTTTTGTCTTATTTTGGTTTGTCTATAACAGAAATCAATTTATAAATCCTAGCATTCGTGTATGATCAAAATGACTCCAGTCAG
>JAAESS010000278.1 GCA_024229195.1 Flavobacteriales bacterium
CGATGGAAACATAAAAAGCAAATCAAAAGAAGTTGAAGACATCTTTTAGATAAATCAATACTAAACAATTAAGGCATAATTAAGATTAGACGCTCTCAATCAAAAAACCAGAGTTTGGCGAGCAAAACAATATTTTTTTCTCCAAAATTTAATTCTCTTACGGCAACAAATTTTCGCCGACGTTTATTTCCGGTTAGCTCCTCGACCTAACAAAAGAGCTACAATAGAAGAAAATGCATCAATCAAACTAAGTTTGTATCCGGAATTTGTTCGACCTTTTTTTTGCGATTCGAAGTTTGATTGATTATTCATTTGAAATTTGATTTTAACTACATTGAGAAATCAAGGCTGTTACGAGATTTACAAATCTAAGTAATTGTTCAAAAATATTTATAAGTTAAATTTGCACTCAAAAAGATGGGTCGCAAATCAAAGAAAATAGCCTTAACGGATTCAGAACGAATAGCATTGGAAAAGGGCTATAAATCATCAAAGTCAAAGACGTTTTCTCAAAGATGCCATATGATTTTGTTGAAAAGTCAAGGTCGGACTTCCCAAGAGATAGCCGATATTTTCGGCATTACTTTTCAACCGGTGAACAGTTGGGTCAAAAGATACCTTGAATCAGGAATCGAGGGTTTAAAAACTCGACCGGGTCAAGGCAGAAAACCAATTTTGGATAAAGTTCAAGACGGAGAGAAAGTAAAAGCGGCTATCAAAAAGGAACGTCAACGCATTAAATTAGCCAAGGAAGATTTAGAAAACGACTTGGGTAAAAAATTCAGTGTATTAACCCTAAAGCGGTTTTTAAAAAACTTGGGTGCCGATACAAACGAATCCGTTTGAGACCAAAAGGAAAGCCTAATGCTGAAGTGTATGCACTTCGAAAAGAAGCATTGAGTTTACTTGAAAATCAAGCTGAAATCGGCAATATTGAGTTGTTTTATGCTGATGAAACTCGATTTTCAGAACAAGGTTATGTTCCCTACGGATGGCAATTCAAAGACGAAGAAGTTGCGATTGAAGTATCCAAAGGCAAATCAATCAATTGCTTCGGTTTACTTTCAAGAACCAACAGATTTTTATACAAAATCACGGAGAAAAACATTAACTCCGATTTCGTCATTGAGTTCTTAGATGATTTATCCTTGAACATTTCAAAATTCACTTTCGTGGTTTTGGATAATGCAAGAATTCATACTGCCCGAAAAGTCAAACAACTTTTTAAGATTTGGCAAAAAAGAGGATTGTTTATTTTTTATCTGCCTCCTTATTCGCCTCATCTAAATATTATTGAAAGGCTTTGGAAAGAAATGAAGCAGGGGTGGATTAAACCCGATGATTACAAATCTGCTGACGACTTATTCTTTGCTGTTAATAGAATTTGTTCAGCTATTGGCAATCAGTTATTCATCAAATTTTCCATGTGCGCTTTTTAATTACTTTTAATTTTGATTCATTACTTAAACTCACCAATTTATATGAGCCGATTCCGGTAGGGGCGGAGGGGAGTCGATAAACGATTGGCGGAATTCCGCTTGAGGCAACTGAAAATGATGTTGAATCAGAAAGAGGTATGTTGAGTGCATGCGCTTCTTTTCCGCTGCTCAAAAAGCAGCCGATGAATACCGTAAAAAGAAAGATTTCCAAAGCATCTCGTTTCATCAAAAATGAATTTTTAGTATTAACACTGTATAAAAGTTAAACTGAAAAGTGTTAAAATTTATTCTATTACGACATTTGTCGTTTGAAAATTTGTTATTACGACACATGTCGTATATGTTTGTGCCGTCATCAAATTTTTTCTTCAATGAATTTAAATAAACCATCAGAAGCAGAGCTTGAAATTTTGCAGGTGCTATGGGAGCACCAACCTTGCTCTGTCAAACTTGTCCATGAAATTATCAGCCGCAAAAAAGAAGTGGGCTATACGACGACACTCAAACAAATGCAGCGCATGTTGGACAAAGGTTTGGTTACAAGAGAGCCGGGTGTCGGTAAATCATATAATTATACCGCTGCTGAAAAAGCAGAAAAAACAAAAGGAAAGCTTTTTGACAATTTGGTTGCAAATGCTTTCGGGAATTCTGTCAATGAATTGATGATGCATGCGCTCGGAAAAGCAAAAATGTCGAAAGA
>JAAESS010000279.1 GCA_024229195.1 Flavobacteriales bacterium
ATGCGCTTTGTGACTCACAAAGACGTCAGCCGTGAGGACATTGATGTCTTGTTGGAAACGATTCGTGCCGCTATAAATTGATATGAAGCGTTAGCGGGAAGTGATTCCCGCTAAGAAGGAAATGGACAAAAATGTGTTTCAGCGGGTAACAATCCCGCTGACAAAGAATCGGAAATTTGGTTAAAAGCTATTGGCTGAAATTACTTCTTCTTAATCACTCCACAAACAAGCCTTTCACCTCCTCCACCGGAAACATGAGGATGATCTGCATGGTTATCACCACCAACATGGATCATGACTGATCTGCCATTTAAATCGCTTAGTTTCAGTCTTGGAGCTAACACAGGGGTTTTCATGTTGCCGTGTGCATCACTATAAAGTGGCGGGAGATCACCAAGATGATTATCATCTGACCAAGGGAATCCATGTTTTTTCGTCTTTGCAGGATCGAAATGTCCACCAGCAGAAGCGCCTAAAATACCATCTTTTGAAGCGCATGATCCAAATTCATGGACGTGAAAACCATTTAGTCCTGCTTGGTGGATTTTTGCAGCTTGTAAGTGAGGAGTAAAAACAACACCGTATTTTGATTGATATATTTCAATCACACCTAAATCTTCCCCTGATTTCAAATCTACCATTTCAGCAAACATCAATTCGCTAAAAGAATTGTAAGAAAAGAATAGAGCTGAAATTGCAAATAAATATTTCATTTTTTCCCCATGTTTTTAAGTACATTTTGCTTGAGATAAATCGCATGCTTTCAAGTAGATTATTAATACAAAAGGGAAAGGGAGATATAAATGTTTTTTAAATGGGATTTAAACATGAAAAAATTATTGTGTGTCATGATGATTTTCACATCTGCATCTGGGTTTGCTGCAATTCAAGTAGAGCCACAATCGAAGATTGAACTGAAACAAAAAACCGTTCTCAACTGCAAGTGTAATCCATGTAAATGTTTAGATGACTGTAAATGTTAAAAGGAGAAGCAAACAATGAAAGATGGAAATAAGTGTCCTAGCTGTGGAAAACTTAATTGTTCTTCATGCCAATCTAATCACGTGTGTTCTGCATGTGGGAAAGCCAACTGCCAAGGGAGTGAAATTTGTAGCTCCTGCAACACGAATATAGTTGGTTGCGGTAATGATAAAAAAGTTTGTGTTGAATG
>JAAESS010000280.1 GCA_024229195.1 Flavobacteriales bacterium
AAAATTACACATTCACAAGCAAAAGAGGAAATTGATTTTAAAAGAATTATAGTAGTTAAGATTAAGTATTTTATGTTCATTTTTTTCTTTTCGTATTACTGCCAACGTTTAGTATATAGAAAGTAGGGCAGTAGAAAGGGATAAACTTTCAGCTTTGCACTGAGCCAAATCAACGATTTGGCGGTATTTATAAATAGCACTGAACTTTCGTAAACCACCGCGGCCTATTTGCTATATACCTTGTTAGCTAATGTTTTTTTTTGTCCATCCAATAAAGCTTTGACCATTGAATGATTAGCTTCTCTATAGTAACTACTACAGAATGTCATATGATTAAATCCAATATCATTATTTTTGAAATTAACATGTGCGCCTTTTTCTTTATAATATTTTGCAAGCCAAGCACCTATTTCAGGAGGACAGGCAGTATCATCTGAAGCATGCCAAACACAAATGTTTTTAGTATCTATTTCTCTTGGATCAAATCCCCATAGATAGGCCACATCTAAAGCGGATTCCCATGTGTTTCCTGCAGAGCCTCTTATCATTGAGCGACCAAAAGTATGACGCATCATTTCAACAAGGATTGTATCATTTTTTACGTTTTTCCCCATACTCACTAAAGTTTCAGTAGGTGCATAGGGAGCAAATAAATCAACATATAAGTACAAACCGAAAAACCAATAGGCATTATGGATTTCATCTAATTGTGCCGTTGTTTTTAAACTTTCATTGGCAAGTGCACCTGCAATACCAATTTCATCTGTAACATCATTAGGAAGCAAAGGAGCATTTAATCCGAGACCTGTAACTCTATCTTTAAAATGATAGGCAGCAGCCATTGCGTGAGGATTACCCTGAGAGTGACCTGTGATCATAAAAGTATCTACATTTTCTGCATCTAAGACAGCTTGTAGGTCTTCAGAAGCCCAATCAATTACTTTACGTCCTATCTTCATGTCCGTATTTCCAACTCCTGGAAGTGAAATGGAAATGCCTCGTACTCCTAACTCTTTACAGGCAGATTGGTTTACTGCTTTTTCAAACGTTCCATCAAGTCCAGATCCATGCATATTTATGATAACAGCAGCATTCTGGTCAGAACTACCGTAAGTGAAATATTCAATTTTTCTACCGTATTTATCAGTAATAATTTTGGCATTATCTTTTTTTACAGAATCTTCATTAATTTCAGATTGGCCTTGATTTTTAATTATCAATCCACCAATGATGAATATTAAGTATATAGATATTATTCCAACAAAAATGTATTTAATTATTCTCAGTAATATTTCAGATTGGCCTTGATTTTTAATTATCAATCCACCAATAATGAATATTAAGTATAAAGATATTATTCCAACAAAAATGTATTTAATTATTCTCAGTAATTTCTTCATATCTTTTATGTTAGCTAACGTTTTGTATATGGCTCGTTGCGGAAAATCAGCTATGATTTTCCGCCATAACCGAAAGATAGCAAATTGCAATGAATTCCGATTAGGAATTCAGTCGCAATGAGCTATAC
>JAAESS010000281.1 GCA_024229195.1 Flavobacteriales bacterium
ATAATTTCTTTAAAAAAGTAGGATCTAATTTGTTAAGATTGGCATTGAAAAAAATCTCTGAATTGGCACTTGCTCAACAAAATGAAATTGCAGGAGTTTTACTTAGTATCACGAACTTTGCAAGTGAAAAAGCAGATACAAGAAACTGGCAGTCATTGCCTAGTCAAATTCAGTTTGCTCGTATTCCATTAAAGGAAGGGACCAACCATGTTGAGCTAACTTTAGAAAATGGAGATGTAGAATCTTTTGATGTAGAAGGAAACGGAAAAATCGTCTTCAAAAATATCGTAACGTATTAGTTTTCGGAAACGTCCAAATCTGTCATTACATAATACCTTGGATCATCAATGTCAGTTAGGATTATTTCCTCGAATTTTTTGTCCGCTTTTATTAATATCCTATCGCAATCAGGGCTTAGATGTTTGAGGTGAACCTTTTTTCCAGCCTTTTCATATTTGTCGACCAAATTTCGAATTGCCTCGATTCCGGAATGATCAGAAACTTTAGATTCAATAAAATCGATTTCAATATTTTCAGGATCATCACTAATGTCAAACTTGGCCATGAAAACTTGGATTGAACCAAAAAACAGAGGTCCCCAAATTTCATATACTTTAGTTCCATCTTCTTTGAGTCTTTTTCTTGCTCTAATTTTTGTGGCGTTTTCCCATGAAAACACCAGTGCTGATACGATTACCCCAGCGATTACGGCTATGGCTAAATCAAACATCACAGTCATCCCAGAAACAAGAATTAAAACAAAAGCATCTGCCATTGGAATTTTTCTTAATATCCTGAAGCTTGACCAAGCAAATGTTCCGATTACCACCATAAACATTACCCCAACAAGTGCAGCAATAGGAACCTGCTCGATGATACCGGCTCCAAATAAAATAAAAAGTAATAAAGTCAAGGCAGCGATGATACCAGAAAGTCTACCTCTTCCTCCGGACTGTACATTAATAATTGATTGACCAATCATCGCACATCCTCCCATTCCGCCGAAAAGACCATTTACAATATTTGCACCACCTTGAGCCAAACATTCTCGGTTTCCATTACCTCTTGAATCGGTTAATTCATCGATGAGGTTCAAGGTCATTAATGATTCAATTAAGCCAACTGCTGCAAGAATTAATGCATAAGGGAAAATTAATTTGAAGGTTTCCATAGTTAATGGAATCTCAGTAAAGGTTTCCCAATGAAATGTAGGCAATCCACCTTTAATTCCAGATCCACCACCATCACGAATAAATGATCCTACTGTACTCACATCCATTTGGGCAAAAATTGTGATTGCCGAAACAACTACGATAGCAGTTAATGCTGCCGGAATTTTTTTAGTCAATTTTGGTAAGCCAAACATGATTAACATTGTCAGGGCCACAAAAACAAGCATCCAAATCATTTTTTCTGAGTCCAGATATGAAGTGATAGCATGAGTGTGAGCGTCGTCAATTTCATAAATACTCTCTTCAGAAATATTGTAAGTGAGCTCCTGAGTTTGAACGTTGTATACCTGTCCATCAGAGATTTGATATAATTGCTCTTGAGAATCATTGTCAATGATATAGTCTCCCTCGATATGGTATAAAACGTGGTTGGTTTGAACCTCAGCGATTTGTCCATTATCAATATGATAGACCTCCTCTAAAGATGGGGCTTCTATTTTGGTATTACCATAAATATCCTTTTCAGCTTCTTTAAACATCCCCAGTTGAGAGACAAATATGACTATTGCTAATCCATTAACGAATCCCATCATAACTGGATGTGGGATCAATCTTACGAATTTTCCCAGTTTGAATAGACCAGCTCCCATTTGTATAACACCAACAAGAAGAAGTGTAAGTAGAAGATATTCGAGGCCATGTCCGCCTTGATCATTACCTGTTTTAATTAAAGATACCATCACAACGGCCATAGCTCCCGTCGCACCAGATATCATTCCAGGTCTACCTCCAAAAATAGAAGTTATTAAACCCATCATAAATGCACCATATAATCCAACAAGAGGATCAACACCTGCGACAAAGGCAAATGCTACGGCTTCAGGAACTAATGCTAAAGCTACTGTTAGCCCAGAAAAGAAATCCCCTTTTATTGATTTTGCATTTTTTCGAATGAATTCAACCATCTTTTATTTTAAAAAG
>JAAESS010000282.1 GCA_024229195.1 Flavobacteriales bacterium
ATAAATCCGGTTTGGGCCTAAAGTACCTTGATGCTTACCTGAATAAAGACATCATCAAATCAACCTTGCAGGAATTTTATAAGGACAATGAATTGAAACTTTCAAAAACAGAAGACTTTAATAAAATTCTCAGAGCCAAATCCGATAAGCAACTCGATTGGTTTTTTCAAAATTATCTAACAACGAACAATAAGATCAACTATACGATTAAAACCATAGATGAAGAAAATGATTCTGTTCATGTAACTATCCAGAACAGAAGTAATTTTACGGCACCCATCGCACTTTATGGTATCAAAAAAAAGGAAATCAAATTTAAACAATGGATTGAACCTGTCGAAGATGAAACAACTGTTACGGTCTCAAGGGCAGATATCGATCGTTTAAGTTTAAATTATGAATACCTTATTCCAGAAGAAAATCTCAGGGATAATTGGAAAAAACTAGATAAAAAATTATTGAACAGACCTTTAAAATTTACATTTTTAAGGGATATAGAAGATCCTTATTACAATCAGGTGTTTTACAAACCTTATGTAAGTTATAATTTTTATGATGGCTTTCTTTTGGGTCCAACTATATATAATCAGGCATTGTTTAAAAAGAAATGGCTCTTTACAGTATCGCCTGCTTATGGATTTAAGAGCAATGAAATTACCGGAGGTGTTGGATTTGCCTATGAACATTTACCCCAAAACAGCAGTGTTTACAGATATCGTGCAGGATTCTCTGCAAGTAGATCTCATTATGACGATGATCTTGCCTTTAACAAATTTACTCCTTATGTAAACATCAGTTTCAAAAGAAAATCCTTGAGAGATGTTGGTGGAAGAAGTTTATCAGCGCGCTATGTAATGGTCGATAAAGATATCCCTGAAGGAATAGTAAATAATGAATCTTACAAGTATAATATTTTAAATTTTCGATATGGTTTTGCTGAACCAGAGATTGTAAATGATCTCAGGTATTTTGCTGATTTTCAATATAATGAAGGTTTTAGTAAAGCTTCAATCGATCTGAGATATAGAAAACTTACAAATATCAATCGCTATATTGATCTGAGAATGTATTTGGGAACCTTTCTTTTTAACAATACATCAAGTGACTTCTTTAGTTTTGCCCTTGACCGACCCAGTGATTATCTCTTTGACTTGAACTATCTTGGAAGATCGGAAAGTTCAGGATTCTTAAGTCAGGAAATCATAATCACCGAAGGAGGATTTAAAAGTATTTTCGAGGATCCTTACGCAAATGAATTGATTGCAACGACCAATGCCAGCATTAGTATTTGGAGATTTATAGAATTGTACGGAGATGCTGGTTTCTTAAAAAATCGAAATGAGGATGCTCGCTTTAAGTATGACTCTGGTATCAGGCTTAATTTTATTCATAATTTTCTGGAAGTATATTTCCCCTTGCAATCCAGTAATGGTTTTGAACCCGGATTCTCCGATTATGCATCAAGAATTAGATTCGTATTGACCCTCGATTTTGAGCGAATTTATAATTTTGTAAAGAGAGGATTTTATTGATTTGGAAATAATTGTAATCATTGAAAATCTTACTTCCTGCTAGTTTTCAAGCATTTAACATGCTTGAAAAAATGCTCATATTTTTTGTATATTTGCACTATTGTAAAGCCACATCCTATATGATTCAGAAGGCGGTCGAATCTTCGAAAAAATTATCTTTTCTAGAATTTAAAAACGAAGTCATCAGTGACTACAGAACTGCTATTCTCAGCAGAGAATGCAGTCTACTTGGAAGACGAGAAGTTCTGACCGGAAAAGCCAAATTTGGAATTTTTGGAGGTGGTAAAGAAGTTCCACAGCTCGCCATGGCCAAAGCCTTTAAAAAAGGAGATTGGAGATCTGGATATTACAGGGATCAAACTTTTATGATGGCCATTGGAGAATATGATGCTCGTCATTTTTTTGCAAGTCTATATGCACATGCCGATATTGAAGCCGATTCCTTTTCAGCAGGAAGACAGATGAACGGTCATTTTGCAACACATTCGATCAATGAGGATGGCAGTTGGAAAGTATTAAAGGAACAGTTTAATGTGAGTTCAGATATATCCCCTACTGCGGGTCAAATGCCTCGATTACTCGGTCTGGCTGAAGCTTCTAAGAAATTTAGAAAAATTGAAGGAATTGATCAGGAAGGCATTCTTTCCGAAAAGGGAAATGAAATTGCCTGGGGTACCATTGGAAATGCAAGTACCTCTGAAGGACCTTTTTTCGAAACTATTAACGCTGCGGGTGTCCTTAAAGTGCCCATGGTGATCAGTATTTGGGATGACGAATATGGAATTTCAGTACATGCAAAATACCAGACGACCAAAGAGAGTATCTCTGAAGTTTTAAAAGGGTTTCAAAGAGAAGGAAAAGGATCCGGATATGAAATATTTGTAGTCAATGGTTGGAACTACACCCAACTTATTGATGTCTACACTAAGGCATCCAAGATTGCAAGAGAAGAGCATGTACCGGTAATTATCCATGTTAAGGAACCTACCCAGCCTCAAGGTCATTCTACATCGGGATCTCATGAGCGATATAAAAATGCTGATAGACTCAAATGGGAAAAAGAGTATGATTGTATTGCGAAAATGAGAGAATGGATCCTCAGCTTTGAATTGGAAGATGTTGATGGTCAAATGCTGAAATTTATCGATAGTGAAGCTGAATTAGTAAGGCTGGAAAAGGAAGTCAAAGTAGAAGTAAGAAATGCAAAGAATAAAGCTTGGAATGATTTTATCAAGCCTATGCTTCAAGAAAGAAAAGAACTTTTAAACCTTTTGGGAAAAGCGGCCGGAAAAAGTAAAAATGAGATCTTTATCGATAAATTAAAACGGGAACTTGAAGCCATTGATGAGCCGATAAGAAAAAATATTCTCACGGTTGGAAGACGAAGCCTCATTTATTTGAGAGATGAAGAATTCAAAGAAAAGGAATTACTTCAGAATTGGTTGAAAGAATACATGGAAATTCAACAACCCAAATACAGTGCTCATCTATACAGTGAATTGGAGAACAGAGCCAGTAACATCGAGGAAATTGAAGCAACATATGATGACGAGGCAGAAGACGTTGATGCAAGACTCGTACTACGAGACAATTTTGATGTTTTACTTGAAAAAAACAAAAAGATACTGGTATTCGGTGAGGACTCAGGTAAAATTGGAGATGTAAACCAGGGGCTGGAAGGACTGCAGGAAAAGCATGGTGAGGAAAGAGTTTATGACACAGGCATTAGAGAAGTAACCATTATTGGTCAAGGTCTGGGTATGGCCATGAGAGGGCTTAGACCTATTGCAGAAATACAATATCTCGATTATATTTTTTATGCTACCCAAGTACTTACAGATGATCTGGCAACACTTCGTTACAGGACATTTGGAAAACAAGTGGCACCACTGATCATCAGAACAAGAGGACATCGTCTCGAGGGCATCTGGCACTCTGGATCTCAAATGGGTAGCTTAATTAACCTGTTTCGTGGAATTTATATACTGGTGCCAAGAAATATGACCAAAGCGGCAGGTTTCTATAATACCCTAATGAAATCTGATGAACCTGCTATTGTTATTGAAAACCTCAATGGTTATCGCCTAAAGGAAATGATGCCAAATAATTTAGGAGAGTTTACCACTCCAATAGGCGTTGTGGAAACCGTTAAGGAAGGGAGCGATATTACTTTGGTTTCATACGGGTCTACTCTAAAAATAGTAGAAGAAGCCTCAAAAGATTTATCTCAAGTAGGTATTGATGCAGAGATTATTGATGCGCAGTCGTTACTTCCATTTGATATTGAACAGGATGTTCTAGCGAGTGTTCAAAAAACAAATAGACTTGTAATTATTGATGAAGATATACCGGGAGGAGCTTCGGCCTATTTATTGGATGAAATCGTAAATAAGCAGGGAGCCTATAACTTCCTTGACAGCATGCCAACAACGATTACTGCAAAGGCTCATCGACCTGCTTATGGCACCGATGGTGATTATTTTTCGAAGCCTTCAGTCAATGATGTTTTCGAAGGTGTGTACAGGGTGATGCAAGAGAGCGATCCCCTTAAATTCAAGAGCCTCTATTCGTAACTAATGTTGTATAGCTTGCTGATATTCAGTTAAATTATTCTTAAATTTTGCAATTTTTTTGAAGAATACATTACCTTTGACCTGTTTCGGGTATAGAGAACAAAACCTATGCCTCGACAAATCAACTGCCGCCCAAGATTTTATTACCTATGATCAAAAAAGTAATTTTACTTGTTTGCCTCTTAATTATTGGTTTGGCCACTCCTGCTTCATACGCCTCGTCGAAGGTAAGATATAGCATAATCGATATAGATGATTTCAAAATATTTGCAGAGGATCTTTACACAGCCCTAAACGATACGGACCTCGAATTTGAACCTTTTGAGAAGGCGCTTAAAGGTTATGTGAAATTGCAGAACGAAGGCGAAATTGAAGAAAATAGTTATCTGACTGTTATAGATATGAGTATCTCTGCGAATAGAAATCGCTTTTTCCTGATTGATGTTGAAAATAAAAAAATCATTCACAAAAGCGTTGTAGCGCATGGTAGAAATTCAGGAGGAGAATTCGCAAAATACTTCTCCAATAAAGTTGGTTCCTTTCAAAGCAGTATTGGTTTTTACCGCACAGCAGAAACCTACCAGGGTAAACATGGTTTGTCATTAAGACTTGACGGACTGGAATACAGTAATAGCAATGCCAGGAAAAGAGCTATAGTGATTCATGCAGCTGATTATGTCAGTTCTATGTTTATTAAGAAAAATGGAAGACTCGGACGCAGTTTAGGCTGCCCATCTTTACCTCAGAAGAATTATGATCAAGTAGTGCACAAGATCAAAAATGGATCATTATTGTTTATCTATTATCCCCAAGATCATTATTTAGCTAACTCTGCTTTAGCCAATTTCAAAATGTAAGCCCAGGCAATTGCTGTAAAAATGGCTCGGCATTCTTTATCTTCAAACTAAACTTTTATTGATCTTTTTTACCAAACCAGGTCCTTCGTAGATAAAACCTGTATAGAGTTGAATCAAATCAGCACCCGCTTCTAGTTTCTCCTTGGCATCCGTTGGAGAATGTATCCCTCCCACTCCAATAATAGGAAAAGATTTTCCTGAATTATCGGCTAAAAATCGAATCACAGCTGTAGACCTGTCTTTAACCGGTTTACCACTTAATCCACCAGTTTCATTTTTATGTTCTGATTGAATACCCTCTCTGCTAATTGTAGTATTGGTCGCTATGACACCTGCAATCTTGGTCGTATTGACAATATCAATAATATCCATTAACTGACTGTCTGTCAAATCTGGAGCAATCTTTAATAGAATCGGCTTTGGTGCTTTCTTTTTATTATTCTTATTTTGGAGTGTTTGCAATAAGTCAGTAAGGGGTTCTTTATCTTGTAATGCTCTTAAATTAGGCGTATTCGGAGAACTTACATTCACTACAAAATAATCAACAACATCAAAAAGTTTTTCAAAACAGATCACGTAATCATCAATAGCATTCTCATTGGGCGTCACCTTGTTCTTACCAATATTCCCTCCAATGATCACATCCGACCTTCTATGGCGTAACCTTTCAACTACAACATCCACACCGTCATTGTTAAAGCCCATCCTATTGATCAGTGCTTCATCCGACTTTAATCTAAATATTCTTTTTTTGGGGTTTCCAGGCTGGGGTTTTGGTGTCACTGTTCCCACCTCAATAAAACCAAATCCATAATTTGAAAATTCATCAAAAAGCAAGGCATTCTTATCAAATCCTGCAGCAAGACCAACAGGGTTTTTAAAGGTTAATCCAAATAACTTTCTTTCAAGAACCGGATTTTCTATTTTAAAGATACTTTTGGTGATTCCCGGAATAAAAGGAACTTTCATCATTCCCTTGATCAAAGAAAAACTAAAGTGGTGTATTTTCTCAGGATCAAATTGGAATAGTATTTTTCTGACCAGTGATTTGTACATAAATATCTAATTTTAGACTACCTCAATTCTGCTTCAAATTGCTTCTTGAATCCCTCCTGTAACTTTGTCATGATCTTGTCAATTTGCTTATCTGTTAAAGTTTTATTTTCATCTTGTAAAATAAAGCTCAAGGCATACGATTTTTTACCTTCAGGTAATTTATCTCCCGTATACACATCAAAAAGATCAACATTCTTTAAAAGTTTTCTTTCACTTTGAAAAGCATAATTATGAAGATCGATAAAATCTACTTTTTCATCAAGCAATAGGGCAAGATCCCTTTTGACTTCCGGATACTTAGGTAGTTCCAAGATCTTGATCTTCTTTTTCCCAACATGGGCAATCACATTGTTCCAGTTAAAATCTGCAAATAAAACTTCTTGTTTGATACCAAATTGTTTCAGAACAGTATTTTTGACAACTCCAAATTCAACAATTTTTATCTTTCCCAGTTGCAGACTTATTCCCTCTGAAAAAATATCATTTTTTGTTCTCGCATATTTCAATCCTGTTAAGCCAAGTCTTTCAAGCAAGGATTTTACCATTCCTTTGAGATAAAATATGTCAGACACTTTATTGGCTTGCGCCCAGTGATCACCTGTTCTTTTACCGGTAAAAACTATAGAGAGATGCTTGTCTTCCACATAACCACTTTCATATTTATGATAGGTATTGCCAAACTCAAACATCTTAAGATTGTTGTTCTTTCTATTGATATTATAAGAAAGACCTTCCAGCAAACCGAACAACATTGATTGTCTCATCACTGAAAGATCGCCACTCAAGGCATTGAGAATTTCCACGTCTGCCTCTTTAGCAATGGTTTCTGATGCATCTGTATACTCCGGCTTGGTCAATGAATTACTCATCGACTCATAAATTCCATTTGAGATCAAAAACCCTGCGGCAACCTGTTCAATTTTTTCAGGATTCCACTTGTCGGAGCTTGTTACTGAAGTTTTGATCTTTTCAGGGATCTCTACATTGTTATAGCCATATACCCTTAAAATCTCTTCAACAATATCAGCTTCACGCGTTACATCCACTCGATACGCTGGAATTGTAAGACCAAGTCCTGATGCTGTCTGGTGATTTATTTTGATATCCAGAGAAGCAAGAATATTTTTTATGGTATCTGTTGGAATTTCCTCACCAATCAATTTAAAAGCTTTTTCGTAGGAAAAATTCACCTGAAAATCTTCAATTTTGGTCGGATAGAGATCCGTTACGTCGGAAACGATCTTTCCGTTTGCAATTTTTGCAATCCAGATTGCAGCTCGTTTCAAAGCATAAACCACGGCATTCGGGTTGATCCCTCTTTCAAACCTAAAAGAAGCATCCGTATTCAAAGCATGTCTTTTCGCAGTTTTTCGAATTGAAACCGGATTAAAATAGGCCGCTTCTAAAAAAATCGTTTTGGTATCTTCTGTCACACCTGATTTCAAGCCACCAAAAACACCTCCAATACACATTGGGTTGCTTTTTCCATCACAGATCATAATATCATCTTCATGTAAAGATCTCTCGACTCCGTCAAGACCGACAAATTTGGTTCCGGTCGGCAAGTTCTTTACAAGCACTTTCTCTCCTTTTATTTTATCCGCATCAAATGCGTGTAATGGCTGACCAAGACCGTGCAGAATATAATTGGTAATATCAACAACATTGTTAATTGGGCTCAGACCGATAGATTCCAGCTTATGTTTCAACCATTCAGGAGATTCCTCAACATGAAGGTCTGTAATAGTAATTCCAGCATATCTCGGCACCTGCTCATGATCCTCAACCTCAAATTTGATATTCATTGTTCGCTCATCAACGTGAAAGTCACTTACCGAAGGTGTATTCATTTTTGTTTGTACTTCCTCCATCTGTAGCAAACCTGCATAGAGGTCTCTTGCAACACCCAAATGACTCATTGCATCCGCCCTGTTTGGGGTTAAACCTATTTCAAATACTTTGTCATTATAGAGCTCAAAAAGATCTGCTCCGGCTGTACCGACTTTTGAATCATCATCCAAAACCATAATACCCTCATGTCCCTTTCCTAAGCCTAACTCATCCTCAGCACAGATCATTCCATGACTAAATTCTCCTCTTATTTTACCTTTTTTAATCTTGAAACCCTCTCCCTTTTCATCGTAAAGAATCGTACCAATAGTTGCCACAGGAACTTTCTGCCCTTTCGCTACATTCGGTGCTCCACAAACAATTTGCACGGGTGAATCATCACCCAAGTCAACCTGAGTAATTTTTAAACGATCTGCATTCGGATGTTGTTCACAACTCAGCACTTCACCAACAATCACACCTTCAAGATTACCTTTTACAGATTCAAAAGATTCTATTCCTTCTACCTCTAATCCTAAATCAGTCAAGATCTCTCCAACTTTTTTAGCTTCAAGCTCAATGTTTAAAAATTCTTTTAACCAATTATATGATATCTTCATTCTTAAAATTTTATGTCTTCAAAACTAAGCAAATTACCGCATTTAATTGAGCTTAAGGCTTATTTTTCTCCTCATTTTTTCAGCTGCAAATATATAAAATTGCCTGTCGATTAGTACATGAATGGACGAAGAAATTTTTGCTTTCTAATAAGACAGTAATTATTAATTTAATTTTCCTATTTTGCATTATTAATAATTTTGAACCATGTCTGCAGAAATAACAAGAATTTTTGATTTTGCTTATTATCAACTTGATAATTTTGATCTTTCCAAAGCCTTAGTAACAAAAAAATCCGGTCAATGGGAGGCAACCTCCTCGAAGGAATTTATTTCAAAAGCAAATATCGTGAGCAGAGGACTGCTGGCACTAGGTGTGAAACCTGGTGATAAAATTGCATTGATCTCTTCAGCAAACAGAACTGAATGGAATATTATGGATCTTGCTATTCTACAGATTGGCGCTATCAATGTTCCTATTTATCCTACCATCAGTGAAAGTGATTATAAATATATCTTTAACCATGCCGAAGTTAAATACTGTTTCCTGTCTGATGTGGAGCTATTTGAAAAAGCAAATGCGATACAAGATGAAGTGAAAAGTTTAAAACGCATCTATTCGTTTGAAAAAATAAAAGACTGTGCTTTTTGGGAAGAAGTCTTTACGCTTGGCGTCGATGAATCATTACAAGAAAAGGTAGATGCGCTGAAAAATAAGGTGACTTCTGAAGACTTGGCTACCATTATTTATACTTCCGGCACAACCGGAGTGCCAAAAGGAGTAATGTTGTCACATAACAATATTGTAACTAATGTTTTAGATACAGTATCATGTCTGTTTTTTTTAAAGGATATCAACAATGCGCTTAGTTTCTTACCTGTCTGCCACATATTCGAAAGAATGCTTCATTATTTATACATTTATTCTGGTATTAGTATTTATTTTGCTGAATCCATTGAAAAAATATCTGAAAATATTAAGGATGTACAACCCGAATTTATGACTGTTGTGCCCAGATTACTCGAAAAGATTTATGACAGTATTATCGCAAAAGGAACTGCGCTTACAGGCATTAAAAAAATGCTGTTTTTCTGGGCTGTCGATGTTGGTCTAAAATATGAACCCTATCAAAGAAACGGTTGGCTTTATGAAAAAAAACTTGCCCTCGCCAATAAATTGATATTTAGCAAATGGAGAGAGGCACTTGGTGGAAAACTGCATAATATGGTAACAGGATCCGCTGCCTTACAGCCCAGGTTGACTAGGGTTTTTACTGCTGCCGGCATGCGCATTTTAGAGGGCTATGGGCTTACAGAAACATCACCTGTAATTTCCGTAAACCTCTTTGAAGGTGGAAATTTTAAAGTAGGAACCGTTGGAAAAACGATTCCTAATGTTGAAGTGAAAATTGCAGAAGATGGAGAAATCATGGCCAAAGGGCCCAATGTTATGTTAGGTTATTATAAAGACCCTGAAAAAACAGCAGAAGTGATGTCTGGTGAATTCTTTCACACAGGGGATAAAGGTGAAATTGATAAAGACGGATTCCTCAGAATTACCGGGCGTAAGAAAGAGATCTTTAAAACTTCCGGGGGTAAATACATCTCCCCTATTTTGCTTGAAAACGAAATGAAGCAATCAAGATTCATTGAACAGATATTAGTGATTGGTGAAGGTCAGAAAATGCCTGCTGCAATTGTGCAACCAAATTTTGAATTTGTAAAAAAATGGATCAGGCTACACGATATTAATTGCGGCAACACATGTGAAGAAATTGCGATGAGTATTGATGTTCGCAAAAGAATTATGGAAGAAATTCATCATGGAAATGAACAATTCGGTAAATGGGAAGCCATCAAGACCATTGAAATAACCCCAGATATTTGGTCTGTGGAGAACGACCTGCTCACACCAACTTTTAAGCCAAAAAGAGAGGTCATCCTTAAAAAGTATAAACATCTTTACGATAAAATTTATTCATGATCTTGAAAAGTCACTTTGTGTCCTTAAGGAAATAAGTTTTGTGATGCTAATATTTATAAAATTCGAATCTAAAATACTTGTTTGACCTCACCTGCTTTCCTCAGCATCATGACTTTAAGTAAAATCTTTGTGCTAATCAATGATCAGGCGATACGAACAGGCTTATTTTAGTTGTAAATACCTTTGGATATTCCTACATTTGTTTTCTGCAAGTTTAAAAACATATGGAGCATTTTATCGTATCAGCCCGTAAATACCGACCACAGGTATTTAGTGATGTCGTAGGTCAACAGGCCATAACGAACACGCTGGAGAATGCGATAAAAAATGACCACCTGGCCCAAGCCCTGCTCTTTACAGGTCCTAGAGGTGTTGGTAAAACGACATGTGCCAGAATATTGGCGAAAAGGATCAACCAGGAGAGCATGGATAATCCGATGGCAGAAGAGGATTTTGCTTTCAACATCTTCGAATTGGATGCCGCTTCAAATAATTCTGTAGACGATATCAGAACGCTGACCGATCAGGTAAGAATTCCTCCGCAAACAGGAAAGTTCAAAGTCTATATCATTGATGAGGTTCATATGCTCTCGGCTCAGGCTTTCAATGCCTTTCTAAAAACATTGGAAGAGCCACCTGCCCATGCCATATTTATTTTGGCAACAACGGAAAAACATAAAATTATCCCTACCATCTTATCTAGATGTCAGATTTTTGATTTTAAACGTATCGGAGTCATTGATATTAAAAATTATCTGTATAAGATAGCAGAAGGAGAAAAAGTGGAAGCTGAAGATGATGCCTTGCATATTATAGCTCAAAAAGCAGACGGTGCACTACGAGATGCTTTATCCATTTTTGATCGTGTGGTCAGTTTTTCAGGGTCACAGCTTACAAGAAAGGCTGTTTCAGAAAATTTAAATGTACTCGATCACGATGTATATTTCCAGGTAACCGATCTACTACTAGACAACAATATTCCTCAGGTCTTGATTTCTTTGAATAATATCATGACCAAAGGATTCGAGGGTCATCATTTTATTATTGGTCTTGCCTCACATTTTAGAGATTTACTTGTTGCTAAAGATGCTGCCACAATTCAATTACTTGAGGTTGGTGATACTGCAAAAAAGCAATACCTGGAACAGGCAAAAAAATCAGATATTAGATTTTTAATGAGGTCCATTGATATGGCGAATGACTGCGATCTGAATTTTAAGAGCAGTAAGAATCAGCGGTTGCTGGTCGAACTGACATTAATGAAAATCGCATCCATCACTTTTGATGGCAAAAAAAAAATCTAAACGTTTTATAATTCCGTCATTCCATTTTTTAACAACAAGTGTCCCGCCAAAAGCGAAGCCTGTAAAAATAAGTACAGCTCCTATCCAGCAACAGGCAACTCCTAGACCAACTAAAACTGTTACACCTAAACCCTCAGAAAAAACAGCTCATGCTGAATCAACTGCTTCTAAGCAAATCACCAAACCTAAACCACTTGATCTACAAAAAACAGGTAGGCGCAATTCTGCCCTGTCACTGTCCAGTCTAAAAAGAAACAAAGAAGAAGCGGCGAATTTTAAGAAAAAAAAGGAACAGAGCGAACAAAGAAAAGATCTTCCAAAAGATCCTTTTACAGAAGCAACTTTTTTAAATGTCTGGAACACATATGTGAATGATCTGCACGAAAATGGAGAAAAAATTCTAGCTTCCATTCTCAAAGCTGATAGCCCAAAATTAAAAGGGCATTTGATCCATGTTGCTTATCCAAATGAAATGATGAAAGTTGAGCTCCTAAAGGTAAGACCAAAAGTATTGCGTTACATCCGTGAGAAGCTGAATAATTATGATATTGACTTTGAAATTTCAGTAAATGAGGAAAACACCAAGCGATTCGCATATACCCCTCAGGAAAAATATGAATTACTTCGAGAAAAGAATGAAGCATTGACACTCTTGAGAAAAAAGTTCAACCTGGATCTTTAAGCGACACTCGATATCCTGCAATGAACAGTTTCAAGGCTTTTTGACAAACCGATTGTTGAAAACCTTGCATTTGGAATTTATGTTCTAAATTTGTCTCGATTAAAAATCTAAGAAGAACAGCAATAAATAAGTTTATGTTAGGATTGAAATTTGAAACCTCCACCTCATGGGTAGAAGTTGCTAAAAATGGGCTAAAACAAGTATTTACGGATCATGCATTTGCCGAACAAAAAGCTGCCTCAAACGCAGTTTCCATAATCATCAATTATTCTGAAGAGACCGAACTCGTTAGGGCAATGAGCGATATTGCCATTGAAGAAATGGAACATTTTAAAATGGTTCATGAATTTATGGTGGCTCGTGGAATGGTTTTGGGTAGAGAAGAAAAAAACGACTACGCAAAACATTTACATTCATTTTTTCCTAAGACCAAAGACCGAACCGATGCATTAATTCAAAGGTTGCTTATCGCTGCGATGATCGAAGCGAGAAGTTGTGAAAGGTTCAAGGTGTTCTCAGAAAATATTCAAGACAAAGAACTGGCAGATTTTTACAGAGATTTAATGGTTTCAGAGGCTAACCATTATACTGTATTTCTGGGGTTTGCCCGTCAATATCAAGACAGAGAAATTGTTGATGAAAAATGGAATGGGCTATTAGCCTATGAAGCCGAATTCATGCGAAACCGCGGTACGTCTGCGAAAGTTCACGGCTAAACAAGACTAATTGATAAATCTGATGGATAGTGGGTAATGAGGTTCTTCTCCATTATTGACCTTGATCGCATTGATGATCGGGAATACCAGACAGAGAATTCCAATGGCAATTAAACCAAGGATTCCCAAGCCAATCAAAAGAATTAAAGGAACACAGACCAATGCATAAACAAACATGCTTAATTGAAAATTGATGATACCTTTTCCTTGTTCATCCATTTGGTAGATCTCATCTTTTTTACTTATCCAAATAATTAATGGCACTATAAGTCCACCAAAACCGGTAACCAGGTCTAATAATTGACTCAAATGTGCCAGCATTAAAGTTTGTCTGTCTTCTCTCATTAATTTGTTTTTTTATTTGACGTAATTAATCAAAAATTGTTACAAGCATATAATTTGAAATGTACGTACCTTTGTCCGTATCTGACTTAAAGAATCAATCAATGCAAAATCGTTCAAGTGTATCACAAGATACAATAATTGCCCTAGCAACGCCATTTGGAGTAGGTGCTATTGCCGTGATAAGGTTATCAGGAACAAAGGCTATTGATCTTGTAAATGAGTTTTTCAAACCAAAAGGGAAAAACAAATCACTGATCAAAGTTGCTTCACACACGGTTCATTTAGGTTATATAACTGACGGAGAAAGAATAATAGACGAGGCATTGGTCACCGTTTTTAAAACACCTCATTCTTACACAGGAGAGAATGTGGTAGAAATTTCTTGTCATGGATCAGCATATATTCAAAAAGAAATCCTTCAGTTTTTTATCAGTAAAGGCGCCCGTCATGCAGACGCAGGCGAGTTTACCTTACGCGCTTTTTTGAATGGAAAGATGGACCTAAGTCAAGCAGAGGCTGTAGCCGATGTCATCGCATCAGATTCTCAAAGCTCTCATAGTATTGCCATGCAACAAATGCGTGGTGGTTTTTCAAATGAGATTGCCAACCTAAGGTCTGAATTATTAAATTTTGCTTCTTTAATTGAACTGGAGTTAGATTTTTCTGAGGAGGATGTAGAGTTTGCAGACAGAACTGCCTTTCAGGAATTGATCAATAAGATTACCCATGTGACCA
>JAAESS010000283.1 GCA_024229195.1 Flavobacteriales bacterium
CTTTACGTGCCGTTTCAGGATGACCTAACATTTTTAATCCTAAAATATAAGTAACCGATGCGACCAAATAGATCAACTCAAGACTGAATATATATTCCATTATTTTTTCTTTTTAAACATTTCTAACATTCTGTCGGTCACAACAAATCCGCCCACAACATTGAGCGTACCTAATAACACGGCCACAAAACCGAGGGATAAGGCTAAAATATTATCTGGCTCAGCTCCAAGCATGACCAAGATTGCCCCGATGATCACAACTCCATGAATGGCATTGGCGCCAGACATAAGAGGTGTATGCAGAACGGCAGGAACATGTCCAATCACCTCAACACCAACAAAAATCATCAAAATGACGATATAGATCATTTGAAGGTTATTGCTAATAAATACAATCAATTCATTCATATTTTTAAATTTAAGTTTTTCTGATTATACCATCTTTAACGATGAGTGTTTCGTCTGTAATTTTGTCTTCAAGATCCCATTTGAATTCGTTATTTTCTGTCAAATACATGATGAAATTAAACATGTTCTTAGCATAAAGATCACTCGCATTGGTCGAAACACTTTCAGGGGCAATTGTGGTCCCAATTATTTTTATACCATTTTTGACAACAGTTTTATTCATTTTACTGATCTCGCAATTACCCCCCTGTGCCGCGGCAAGGTCAATAATCACTGCCCCGTTTTTCATGTGTTCTACCTGGTCTTCGGTAATTAGAATGGGTGATTTTCGACCAGGAACCATAGCTGTGGTAATGACCAGATCTGCCTTGAAAAGAGAATTGTTCACGGCCTCCTTTTGTTTTCTTGCATATTCTGCAGAGGCTGCTTTTGCATAGCCACCTTCAGATTCTTCATCTTCATTTTCTACTGAAATAAACCTGGCACCCAATGATTCAGCCTGTTCTTTGGTTTCCATTCGAATATCAGTTGCTTCAACAATGGCGCCTAACCTTTTAGCCGTTGCTATGGCTTGTAAACCGGCAACACCAACTCCATAGATCAAAACTCGGGAAGGTGTTATGGTACCAGCTGCAGTCATCATTAAGGGAAAGATTTTGGTCATTTCATAAGCGCCCTTGATCACGGCCTTATAGCCAGCAAGATTACTTTGAGAACTCAATACATCCATATCTTGGGCTCGTGAAATTCTGGGTAATGCATCCATCGAAAATATAGTAGCTGCTTTTTCAGCTATTTGCTTTACTATTTCGGGATGAGATTTATGAAAAAGCTGGCAAATTAAAATGTGATGTTTCTCAATTAATTTTAGTCCATCTTCATCAAATGGATTAATTTTAACAAGAACATCACTATTCTTATAAACGGCTCCTCTTTTTTCAATAGTAGCACCAACTTTCTCATAATAGGAGTTTTTGAATTTGGAAGAATCACCGGCGCCATTTTCGACCAGAATTTGAAATCCCTTTTCGATTAGTTGCTTTGCAATTCTGGGTGAAATTGAAACCCTCTTTTCGCTCTTTTCGATTTCTTTCAAAATACCTATTTTCATATGTAATAATTTGAATTGATGTTAAATTTAGAACAAAATTTAAGCTTAATTGCTGACTTATATCACTTTGTAACAAGCATTTCATCTTAATATTAACATTTATTGGTTGATAAAATTTTCAGCTTATTTGGATAGTCGGAGCAAAACAGATTAAAGTTTAAATATTTTTAGCGGTTATGACTTATTCAGTAAGAATTATCATCATTTAGTGTTAAATTTGAAGAAATAATATTATATGAAAATAACCTTTTTAGGTACAGGCACCTCACAGGGAATTCCTGTTATTGGATCTTTACATGAGGTGTGTTTGTCAAACGATCAAAGAGATAAACGTCTGCGTTCTTCTATTTTATTAGAATGGGATGATGCAGTATATGTTATTGATTGTGGACCGGATTTTCGTCAGCAGTTACTCGCGGCTAATGTGAATAGATTGGATGGTATTTTATTTACGCATTACCATGCCGATCATACGGCCGGTTTAGATGATATTCGACCCTTTTCACTCCGATATGGAGCGGTTCAGATGTACATGGATGAGGGAGTTTCAAAAAACCTAAAGGAGAGGTTCGGATATATTTTTGCCACTGAAAATCGTTATGCCGGGGCTCCTCAGGTTTCAATAAATATTTTTGATCATCGAGAATTTGAACTGACCAATAAAATGGTTAAACCCATAGAGGTGATGCATGGTAGGTTAAGGATATATGGTTTTAGAATCGATAACATAGCTTATATCACAGACGCTAAAACTGTTGCTGTAGAGGAGAAGAATAAATTAAAAGATCTCGATATACTTGTCGTCAATGCTTTGCGGATGGAGACCCATGCCACACATTTTAATCTTGACGAGGCTCTTGAATTTATTAAAGAGTTGCAGCCAAAAAAAGCATATTTAACCCACATTAGTCATCGATTGGGCTTTCATGAAAAAGTATCCAAAGAATTACCTGATAACGTCTTTTTAGGATATGATGGTTTAGTTTTAGATCTTTAAATCAATGGTTACACCTTCTCAAAGTCTACTGCAACCACCTTGTATTCAGGTGTTAACGTAAATTCGTCACCAACATTTCCAGTAATCATATTGATAAAAACATCTGGTTGATGAAAAGTAGTTCTCACCACTCCAGGTTTAACCAAATAGGTGAGTTTTACAGGAATAATTACGCTGCCACGATCAGAGAATATTTTCACATCATCATCTGCAGCTATATTTTTATCAGCGGCATCCAAGGGATTGACCTCAAGGTAATCCATGGGTGATAACTCTTGATTGTCCGTTCTTCTGGTCATGGTTCCTGCATTATAATGCTCAAGTTGTCTGGCTGTTGTCAAAATAAAAGGATATTTTTTTCTGTGCTCCACCAATTCAGGGGTTTCTTCAAAATCAAAATGATGGAATTTTCCTTTGCCTCGTTTAAAGGCACCGTTCTGATGGATGATCTTCGTGTCGGTTCCATCATTAAGTACGGGCCATTGTAATCCATTTTGCCCTAATCGGTCCCAGCTAATTCCACTCATAAAGGGAATGACATCAGATATTTCTTCAAGCAGTTTTTCCGCGTCATAAACCGGCCCCGTAGGTTGTTCATAGCCAAGTCTGCTCATCATGTCAATAATCATCTGTCCGTCTGACTTCGTATTTCCAATTGGGTCAATTACTTTATTGACTCGTTGCACCCTTCGTTCTCCATTTGTAAATGTTCCATTTTTTTCGAAATAGGAACTTGCCGGTAATACTACATCTGCCATTTCAGCTGTTGCCGACATAAATAATTCCTGAACAATAAGAATATCCAGTTGTTCCATCGCTTTTCTGATATGCATCGTATTGGGATCTGTCATTAAAGTATCTTCACCCATGATCCACATGGCTTTAAATTTTCCTGAAATTGCTGCATCCAACATTTCCGGTATTTTTAAGCCTTCCTTTTCAGGCATGCTTGGGATTCCATATTTTTGAGCATAATAGTCTTGAATTTCAGGATCATTAACATCCATATAACCTGCTCCCTGATGTGGTTGAACGCCCATATCTGCTGCACCTTGAACATTATTTTGCCCCCTTAAAGGATTCAGACCAACGCCAGGTCTTCCAATATTACCTGTCATCATGGCCAAGTTCGAAAGTAGCATCACTGTTTTACTTCCTTGAAAATGTTCAGTAACCCCAAGTCCGTGTAATTCCATAGCACTTTCAGAGCGGGCATAGGCCAATGCTGCATTTTTTACCAGCTCTTTGGACACTCCTGTTAATTGCTCCAAATGGTCCATGTCAAGCGACATGACATGTGTATAAAAGGATTCATATTGTTCGGTGAATTTTTTTATAAATTCCGATTTAATAGCTTCTTCTTTTACGATATAATGCCCCATCATATTAAGGAGTGCAACGTTGGTTCCAGGCCTCAGCTGAAGGTGATAGGTGGCTAGTTTTGCGAGGCTGGTTTTTACCGGATCTACCACAATACTTGTTACACCTTGCATAAAAAGTTGTTTGATCTTAGCTCCGGTCACAGGGTGGGCCTCTGTTGGATTTGCTCCAAAAAGAAGGATGCAATCGGTCTCATCCAGATCCACAATTGAGTTCGTTGCGGCTCCCGTTCCAAATGCCTTTTGCATTCCAAATGCTGTTGGTGCATGACAAACTCGCGCACAACCATCAATATTGTTTGTGTTTAAAGCTACTCTCGTCATTTTCTGCATCAAGTAATTTTCTTCATTACAGGCTCTGGAAGAAGAAATGCAGCCAATGGCATCAGGTCCATGGGTATTTTTGACCTTGAGTAGGCCTTGGGTCATAAAATCATAGGCTTCGTCCCAGGTGACCACCTCAAATTTTCCATTTTTTTTGATCAATGGATCCCTTAATCGGTCAGGATGGTTATAAAACTGAAAGGCAAATCTTCCTTTTAAACAGGTGTGCCCTTGATTGACTTCTGCTGTTTCTGGGGCTTGTATTCCTTTGATTTCGCCGCTAATCACAGAAACATCTAACTGGCAGCCTACACCGCAATAAGTGCAGGTTGTTCTCACGGTCTCATCAGCGATCAGTGTTTTTGTCGTAAATTTATCAGATAAAGCCTCAGTAGGGCAAGTTTGGACACAGGCTCCACAGGAAACGCAAGCTGATAAATCGAAATTGGTATCAAATCCTTTGATAATTTGTGTCGCAAAACCTCTTCCGCTCATCCCAAGTACCATTTCACCTTGAATTTCTTCACAGGCCCTTACACAGCGATAGCAATTGATGCATTGTGAAAGATCGGATTTGATATAAGGGTGAGAATTGTCTTTTTGGAATTCTGTATTGGATTTTCCTTTTGGATAGCGAACATTAGGTATACCTATTTTAGCGATTGTTTTTTGAAATTCTGTCGGCTTTTTACCCGCTTCCGGAAAAACCTTATCAGATGGATAATCCGTAAGAACAAGTTCCAATATATTTTTTCTTAAACGCTTGATTTTCTCTGTTTCATGATAGATATAAGCTCCTTCGAAAACCGGTGTATGGCACGAAGCGACAGTCTTTGTTATACCTCCCTTTTCACGCGCAACCTCTACCGAGCAAACCCTACAGGAACCAAAATTTTCTAGTCGGTCATCTTGGCACATTGTTGGGATCGCATCTTGATTTACAACTCTTCTTACAAATTCCAGCATGGTTTCATTTGTCAGCGCCCGATGTGGTATGTTGTTTAAAAATACGTTCATAGCTTCTAAGATTGGAAATAAGACTTTAATTCTGGTTGAAAATATTGAAGAGCGTTCTTGATGGGTAAAGGAACACCACCTCCTAGTGCACATAAGGACCCTATTTCAAGTGTTTCAATAAGGTCATCGAATAATTGTCGATCAATTTTATAATCTTCATTTTGAGCCTTTTCCAGCATTTCATAGCCTCTAAATGACCCGATTCGACAGGGATAGCATTTACCACAACTTTCTTCGGCAGTGAATTGAAGTAGGTGAGTCATATATTGAACCATAGGAAATTCTTCAGGAATAGAGACGACACTGGCATGTCCGAGTAGAAAGCCTGCTTTATTCAGAGATTCAAAATCTAGTCGTAATTCATTGATCTTATCTGCCGGAACAATTCCTCCCAAGGGTCCACCGATCTGAAATGCTTTAATGTTTGCTTTAAGGCCAAGACCATATTTTTCAAAAATATCAGATAAACTGCTACCCATTTCAATCTCATACATTCCAGGTCTGTTGAAAAAACTATCTAATGAAACAAGCTTCGTGCCAGACGATTCATCAGTGCCGATAGAGGCATAAGCTTTACCACCATTATCGAGGATCCAATGAATATTTGCAAAAGTTTCAACATTACTCAGAACTGTTGGTTTCCCAAACAATCCATATTGGGCAGGGTAGGGTGGTCTGACCCTGACTTCTGGTCGGAGGCCTTCAATAGAATTTAATAATGCGGTTTCTTCACCACAAACATAACTCCCTTGACCTTTGATGATTTTAAATTTAAAATCACCAATAAGTTGATGCGTATTTAAATGCCTTATGGCACTTTCTATTGTTCGAATAGATTCAGGATACTCACCTCTGATGTATAAAACTCCAGTATCAGCTCCAACACAGTGCCCAGAAAGGTACATCCCAAACAAAACCTTATAAGGTTGATGTTCCATAAGGTACATATCACTGTAGGCACCAGGATCTCCTTCATCAGCATTACAGACAATATACTTTTGTTGATTGTTTTCTTTTGATACGGCATCAAGTTTAAACCAAAACGGAAAACCTGCACCACCTCGACCGCGCAGTTTTGATAATTTTAATTCTTCTATGATTGCATCATTGTTCTTTTCAAATTGATCGGCTAGTTTAAAAAATGCCGTAATATCTTTAATCTGACCTGTTAGAATTGGAGTCGTATTGGTTTCAACATGGTACTTATTTTCGAATTGAGCCGTAAATTCTTTAGAACTTATGATCGTATCCAGGTTCTCTTTCGTATCAATTGAATAGGTATGATCTTGGTACATTACCGCGCCATTGCTATGACAATGACCTATACAAGCCACATGACCAATTTCTTCTGAGCCAAAATGTGGTTTCAATAAGTTTTGTACTTGATCCTGAGAACCTGCAACCATGCAAGCTGTTCCATTACAAACTCGAATTTTCTTATTTCTTTGATCAGGTTTAATGAAATCGTAAAACGAAGCTGTTCCTAGAACTACTGAATCATCAATAAAAAATTGCTTTGACAATTGTTGAAAGTCCGTATCATCACCATCATTTTTTGATAGTTCAGCAATTTTTTCGAACAAGTTGTATTCCAGCCCTTTTCGCGCAGAAAGGGATCGGATGCTTTTATTAGCCATGGTATCACTTTGAATATTCTAAAAATAAAAATAAGAAATATATTTGCTAAGAATGATGCGTGGATGTTAAACTTTTTTACAATGGATCATTATAGTTCTGTTTTCTTGATCTGTTGTGAAAAAGAGATAATCAATTCCACCTTCTTTAATTCCGGTTTTTTTCCTGATCTGAGCCACAGATTCGTTAAAGTTTCTTGTGGTTATATTCGCTTTTTTGTTACTAAAATCTTTCTTGATTTGTTTTCTGTTGTATTTGTGAATCGCTATGATCTCAAAACTTCTTCCCGGAAATTCAATTAATCTATCTGATGTGTATAAGTGGCTGTTTTTGTGTAGTTTATTCAGGCTTAATTGAAATGACACTTCATTAAATAAGCCTGCTTTTAATATAGCAGAATTCGGTTCATAAAGGTAGGTTTTCGGCAAGGAAAAAATAGATTTTGCATGAGAAGGAAACAGGCCTTCAAATGCATCAAGTTTTCCTGTTTTGATATTGACCGTTTTAAGTTTACACTGACCTTCAAACCCCTTCTCTATGATAACAATCAACTCCTTCACTTCGTTCCTCAGGGCAACGACATGAAACTCTTTAATAAATTTCAATTTACTAATGGTTGCATGAATATCAAGAAATGGCGAAAGCTTGATCATGATCTTATTGGAATACTTGAGCAAGGTGTCGAGATGTAAGGTAATATCCGGCTGGCAATCCTCAAGTTTAAAAACTTTCGTTTTTTGCTCATCTCTTCTCGAAGGATCTATATAAATCCAGTCATACTGGGCCATTTGTTTTTGCAGAAAGGAAATTCCATCTTCATTTTCACAACGAATATTCTCCACTCCCATCAAGGAAAGGTTGTAAACCACAATCTGAGATAATTCTTTGTCTATTTCACAGTGGGTAACATATTTAAGCTGTCTAGCAAAAAAAAGACTATCTACTCCAAACCCTCCCGTTAGATCTATCAGAGATTTCCCCCTTACAAGTGTGGATTTATATTGTGCAGTGGCCTCAGAAGAAGTTTGTTCAATATTAACGGTTTTCGGATAATAGATTTTATTTGTTTGAAAGTAAGTCGGAAGTTTATTGAGACATTTAGACTTACATAAAATTTGTTCTGCTAATTCCTGTATGCTGACTCTCTCAAACGGAGAGCCTTTTAACACCAGGTCAGGTAAGTTTGTTTTTAAATTAGTGTCAATAAAATGTTGTACTTCAGTATGTAATAGCTCTATATTCAAACTAATCGAAGTCTTTCGTCAGAGATTTTACGATGGGATTATCAGAAAGAAATTCCTTTAAGATGACCTTGATCACTGTGTAGGATGGAACTGCAAAGATCATCCCGGTGATACCAAATAACAAACCGCCGATAACAATGATCAAAAAGATCTCAAGGGGATGGGACTTCACACTTTTCGAAAATATAATGGGCTGGCTGAAAAAATTATCAATCATTTGTGCAATGATATAGCCAAACAGAACATAGGTCGTAACCGGAAGGATATGTGTCTGAAAATCATATTCTAAACTGCTCGTCATGGTCAGTAGGATCATCAAAACACCACCAATTAAAGGGCCGATATATGGAATTAAGTTTAATAAGGCGCAAAGAAAAGCAATAACGACCGCACTTTTAATGTCAAAAATTAATAAAGTCACAGAATATATTGCAAACAGAATTGATATTTGGATGATCAATCCTATAAAGTATCTTGACAAAAGGTCATTGATTGTTTTTAAGGAGTTTAGGATTCTGTCTTCATTTCGATCCGGTGTAACCAGCACGAAAAAATTATGCAAAAGTTTATTGTCTTTTAAAAAGAAGAAAGTGATAAAAAGCACCGAAAAAAGACCCATACTAAAGGTTCCGACAACTCCCATAAGAGAGTTCAATAAACTTGGAATGGAGGCTATATTTGAAGTGAGATCTATATTTTTCAATTCTCCGAAAAGATTGATTCTTCTTGCCGAAAAGAACACATCAATTTCATGAAACAGATTAAATATCCGTCTTCTTAATTCCTCGGTATTCAGCAATGATATATTGTGTCCTTGTTCCTTGATCAATGGAATAAACATAGAAACAACACCGAATATAACGGTTAGAAAGACTACCATGGTAATGATGACGGCCAATGTATTCGGTAATTTGAGTTTATTCTTGAAAAACCTAAGAATTGGTCTTGCCACTAATGACAGCACCGTAGCGATAATCAAATAGATGAGTACACTTTGAATTTTATACAGAAAAAAAAGAATCAGGATAATACCGATAATAACGCCTAAGGCTCTCAAAATTCCGTTTGCAATAATTCTTGCATTCATGCGGTTGAGTTGATTTTATATAATCCGGTAAATATAGAAATAAAACAATGAAGAATGATCGTTCATGAAATTTTATTCTTGACGATTTAAAACCAATACTTGTTGATCGCCATCATATAAAATCAAGGATTCATTCAATGTAAAAGTCAGTTCTTTTTCGCTGAACGCGGTTGTTATTTTATCACTTATGTCCATATTAGGACAAGCCATTAAGGTGCCTGCTAAAGGCCCAAAAGTCATTTTATTCTTTTCTACTTTGATTTTACCTTGAAAGGAGTTGCATCCATCATTACCAGCAACAATTTCTTTTTCTACGTTGATGATCATCACAGGTTGTTTATTTTTAAATAATTCACTGTCTATCTTTGTTGTCATTACTTCTTTGATAAACCATTTGCCATCCAAC
>JAAESS010000284.1 GCA_024229195.1 Flavobacteriales bacterium
TGTTCCGGGAGGAATTCCTGAAACAATTGATCCTGGTGCGCCAAAATTCTCATGATTATTTTTTGTGATGAAATTGTTTCTGATGATCACATCAAAAGTGGTTTTGATAGGCAGACCTGGCGTAATAAAAGCCAAAACCCCTCCTGTATTATCATATGCCAGGTTGTTCTCCACAAGACAATGTCTTGAATTTTCGATTTCTATACCGGCTACATTTCCAAAAACCTCATTGTGTAAAACATCGATATTATCGCACATCCCAACATAAATTGCGGCATCCTCAATACCTGTTAATACATTGTGTTCAATGAGCCCATTCTTTCCAAACTGAGGAAAAATCCCATAAACACCTGCGTCAATGATCCAGTTATTTCTCAGTATAAAATTATTACCGGCCTGGCCCATGACCCCATTGCCCTTATAATTTATAATTTTAAAGTTTTCAATTTGAATCCCATTCCCGGAATATAAAAAAGCATCATTTAACTCTTTTTCACCATCTAACACGGGCCATTCGCCATCCTTGATTACTCCCTGAAAACTGATATCATCTTTATCAATATAAACTGTTTCCTTATAAACTCCTGGATACACCCTAATCAAGTCTCCTGGAGCTGCTGCTTTCACAGCATCCATAATCAAATCTCCATTTTCAACTTCATGAATCGCACCGGTAAAAGCAACCTCCTGATTCAAAGAAGACACCCCGTCACCTGTGTTTCTGTGTAAATTATTTGGACTTGGCATTACAGTATTTTCTGATTCACCAAAGAAAAAGGTACCCATTAAGACTCCTATGATAAGTAGTGCTAATGGTAATAAAATCTTTTTAAACATAATTGTTTGGTTTAAATTTAGGAGTTTAATGCTTCCTTTTCTTTAATTTCTGAAGGCAATGTCTTCGGGATTTCAGGCATAAAAGTTTCGTCAGTCAAGGTTTTAAGAAAATCAACTAGCCTGTCAAGTTCTTCATCAGTTAATTGCGGCTCCCAGATATGCCAGTGAAGGTAAAGCTTTTCATTTTTAGGAACAGCATGACCGCGACCTTTCGTATAAAATTCTGCTGTTTCACGAAGCGTCTCAAATTTTCCTGAGTGCATATAAGGAGCTGTTTTTTCAATATTTCTTAAGCTAGGCACCTTAAAACCTCCTCGTCGTGTAGAGTCATTAAAGGTTTTCTCAGCACCCGGGTCAAACACTTTACCCTCAGGCTCTGGAGAACCGATAACTGCAACCTGCTGGTTCGTAAACAAAGGTGGTGTATGACATTCAGCGCAACGGGCAACAAATGATCTGAATATATTAAGCCCTTCAATCTCGTTTTCATTCAAAGCATTTGGAAAACCATGGGCATATTGGTCGTATTTTGAGTTTAGCGAGATCAGTGAAGATTCAAATCCGGCAATCGAGGTGTAAATTTCATATAACTGTATACTGTCATTTTGACTGCGATCAGGAAATGCATTGGCAAATAATCTTCTGTAGACAGGAATCCCATTTAGAGTATTCAAAAGATTCTCTGGAGTATTTCCCATCTCATTAGCCGCAAAAAGGGGACCCGGCATTTGCTCCTCCAGACTACTAACTCTGGCATCCCAGAAAAACTTCTTAAGATAGGCCATATTCCACAAACTTGGTGAGGACCTGCTTAGTAAAGAATCATGAATACCGATGGCCTGAGCTCTGCCATCACTAAAGCCTTTATTAGGATCATGACAACTCGCGCAGGAAATACTTCCGTCAACAGAAAGCACCGGATCAAAAAACAAATAGCGACCAAGATCTATCTCCTGTGGACTAAAACCATCTCTAACTTCAGGTAAAGAAGTTTTTAAGCCGCCAACTCCAATATCTTGTAAAGATTCGTATTGTTGATACAAGTTTTTAGCAATACACTTGTTATCTTCATTCAATAAAAATCCCGGAGGACAAGTAGCACAAAGTTCCAGTTGACCTTCTTCAATAAGAAGTCTGCTCTGCCTTTTCTGATCTTCTTCTTTTATTCCACATGAGGAAACAAAAATCAAAAAGAGCACAGTTAGTTGAATCTGAATTTTATGAGAAATAATTGCCATATCTAAAAATATCCGCCAGAAGACGGATATTTATTATGTTTTAATGTTCATTTAAAAGATTTTAAAGCACCTTAAGGTAGAATTGGACCGTATAATGGTGGATAATTTCCTATGTCAACCAATGCTCCTGCATCTTCAAAATTTGAACCATAGGTTTCATCAATGGCTTTAAGGAATTCATTTGCCAGAAAAGCATATCCTCTTGCATTTAAATGAATACCATCAAGTGAAAATGCACCACCAGTAACATAATCACCGGTAAGAATAAAGCCGTCACTCGCAACGCCTCCTGTAGACAATTGCTCTAAAAGCTCTTCTGAATCAACAAATCCAAGTCCTTTTTGGGCCACTACCGCATCGATCGATACATTGTAAGCATCAGTTGCAGTTTTTATAGATGCTTGTTCTGATGGAAGCAAGACCCATTGATCTTGTAATGGTAAAGTAATCCCACCAACTGATAACTGTCCTGCCTGTTCTGGAGGAACTCCTTGCCCCACCAATTGACCAAAATATTCTTCATTAACCGCACCAATCACTGTTTGTGAGGTCAATACCATCAAATCAGCCTCAGTTGCCGGTCTGGCTTGACCAAACTGATTTCCGAGTAAAGTTGCTGTAGGTAGATCTAATCCTCCTCCAGCAAGAATCAGCGTAATCGAGTTAGACAAATCAGGAATAGATTCATCATTAATCACCAAAGGACTGGCCTCGGTTTCAGAGAAAACAATTGATCGTTCAGGTACTCCTATAATCTCAAATGCCTGATTTAATCCGGCATATAATCCATTTAATTGAGGTATCAATGGGCCAAATGCAGGATTTGAAGGATCTAAAGCATTATAAGGCACAGCTGTGAAATAAGGAAGGCTTGTAACCGCCGGTATATTTCCGATAACTCCTTTTGCTCCATTTACTGTCATGGTTTCAACCACAGTATTCAATACCTGGGCAAAAACATTTGGATCAGTAATATCATTTGATCCATATGTGGTAGGATCAAAATTTCCTGTTTGATCAACTCCTACACCTCCTGAAGTTGCATAACCTAATACATCGTTTCCTGCGATCTCTGATATAATGAAAAATGAAGCATTTTGTGTTGCAGCATCTTCAAGTACAGTCACATTTGGGCTTGAGGCCATTCTAGCGAAATAAGGATTGGCCAATCCTAGCGGAACACCTGCCAGATTACCATAACCCGGTGCCACTAAATGAAAACATTTGGCACCCGGAACACCCATATTGTTGAATGGACCTGTAATAATATCAGACACCTCAGTTGATGGTGTGCCGTCTACCGGAACTGGGCCTACACCGTTAAACCATAATCTTGGTCCTGCAATTACATTACCGCCTAGTAAAAGACCTCCTATATTGTCATTTACTAAAGGTTGTACAAATTCCCCGCCACCGGCCAGCACCATTTGCTGAGCTATAATATTAGGAAATGAATTTTTTTGAGACTCAAGATAAAGCGTTCCATCAGCAATACCTGCAACAAAGGAAGCTCCTAAACTAACCATATTACTAAAATCAGCCTCTCCTGAGACAACTTCAACAGGGGGTTCAATTTCTCTATCATACTTACCTTGTTCGCACGATGAAAGGGCAACAACCATTAAAAGAGCCCATATATATTTTATTTTAAACATTGTTTTCTTTTTAAAATTGATTATTGATTAAATACCCATGATACAAAGAATTGTGATCCTATGTAAGGTGAACCTGGTGCACTTTGGTATTCCTTACCTCCAACATTACTAGCACCCACCTTGAAGAAAGATTTGATTTTTTCAGCATTGTAATTAATTTGAACATCACCAACTGTTCTTTGAGGAATAACTGCATTGGCAATTGTTGACTGCCACAAGTATTCATCGCTATATCTTACATTTACATTAAACCCTAGATTGCCAATAACATTAAGGCTTCCTAATGATACTTTAAACTTGTGTTCTGGAGTATTAAATCCTGCAGAAAAATTTGGATCCGATTCCTGATCAAAATCAAATTTTGCTAAAGTATAACTGACACCTAAATCAAGCTTTTTAAATATTCTAGTATTTGCACCAATACTACCTCCGTAGGATGAAACATCAGCACGAGAATTCGTGTATGCTTGAAAACCGGTAACATTTCCACTGATAAGATCTGCAATACCAGAAGCATCTGCTGTTGTACCGGTATTTGGAGTTACTACAAAGGTGTTACTTATAAAATCTTCATATTTACTGTAATACCCTGAAACATCTATATAAATCTTACCAAAAATACCTCTATATCCTAAATCAAAAGATTGTATTCTCTCCGGCTGTACCAAGTCTGTTTGAATCGACTCAAGCAATGCAGGATTACCTGTTGCTTGAAAAGCCTGTACAGAGGATAATGAATAGGAGTCACCATACACTTTTCTTCCTGTAAGATCAGTCCCTGGTAAATCTCTATCTAGGTTAGCCGGTGCAGACCCTACTAAAATTCCTTGCCCGGAATCAAGACCTATAAAAAGATCCTGCGTAGTTGGATATCTAAAACCTGTTTGATACGAAGTCCTTAAGTTATGATTTCTGGCTTCATCAACCGCAAAAGTGATCGAAGCTCTTGGAGAAAAATTCCCGTCAAAAAATTCATTCTTATCATATCGAATGGAAGCTTGAAACTTTAATCTATCATCCATTACTTTTTTAATAGCCTGTACATAAGCTCCATATTCATTGTATTTAATCGGGCCATCATAATCTGTAAATATAGTTCCTTCAGAGTTTAATGAATACTGACGAACTGATCCACCAATTTGTAGATCCCATTTGTCATCCAACAATCTGGCGAAATTATAATTTCCTTCTCCAACAATCATTTGTGTTCTATCGATAAATTTTGATCCTGTAGACAAGTCGCCATCAGCAGTAATTTTATCAAATAGTTCATTAAACAAAGGAGACCCTGGTTTTGGTGTAGTTGCTTCATTTGAATCGGCAAATGTTCTTGCCTGAGCGTGAGCATCATCATTATTGGCTCCTCCGAGAACTGCACCCAGATATCCTTCCAGATATTCAGCAAACCATTGTTGTGCACCAAATTTAGCGATATTAATACCTGTAAAACGCATGTCATAAGAATCACCTGCATTTTCTGTTGTCATATAACCTCTTACAAAGAAGTCTTTATTTCTGATCTCTAATTTATGTTGTTGTAATAGGAAGTTTTTGATATTATATCGGTTTGTTCCTTGATAAATTGTTGATCCGTAACCTCCTCTTGTGTTGAAAAGGATCTCTAAGTCATCTCCTTTAGGGCGGTAATGAAATGCCAGATCATATTTAATGCTTTCAGCATTATAATCAGTAAAGGCTTGTTCAAGATATCCTGTTCTAGCAACATTAACAGCAGGAACCAAAGCACTCGCTCCGGCTGGAACGCCTCCTGAAGCCTCACCAATAAGCGCTAAATCTCTCAGATTCGCTCCCAAGGCTGCCAGCGAAACTTCATCACCATAAATGTTGATTCCATCATGTGATGGACTGGATCTATATGGCAAAATTTCATCTGGTTCTCCCACTGCGGTATTTGCATTGGTATACTGGTCCTGATCATTGGCATACCAGTCAGTTCCTTTTAAATAAGTAAAAGACCCCTTAACTGCAAATTTATCACTAAATGCGTGGGCCACTCTTACTCCTATATCGTAATACACATGATCTCCGGCTGCTTTTTGAACCGTTAACCCTGTATTTGCATAAGCGCTTACCCCTTGATTATCAAAAGGATTTCTTGTTGTCATAAACATAATGCCATTAAATGCATTTGCTCCGTAAAGTGCTGATGATGCTCCCGGAATGATCTCTACACTTTGGAGATCAAGCTGATTTACACCAACCAGATTTCCAAGTACAAAATTCAAAGCCGGAGAAGCTGTATCCATCCCGTCGACTAATTGAACAAATCGAGTATTTGAATAGGTGGAGAAACCACGGGTATTGATTGAATTAAATGTTAAACTACCTCGGTTCAGATCTATCCCTTTCAAATTTTCCATACTGTCATAGTAACTGGGCGAAGTTGAAGTTTTTAGATCTTTGATTCCAATTTTTTCGATAGTAACCGGTGATTCCCTGATACTTTCGGGCGTTCTTGAGGCTGAAACAACCACTTCATCAAGCGAGGTGGCATTTTCTACAAGAGCAATTTCAAGCTCTTCTTTATCAGCATCAATCTCTATAATTTGAGTTTGATACCCGACAAATGTAAATTCAATTTCAAACGGAGTTTCTTCACCCACGTTTAATTCAAATTTTCCATCAAAATCTGATGAATTTCCAATGGATGTGCCCACTACCTTGATGTTTACTCCCGGTAAGGGTTCTCCTGTGTTTGAATCTGATACAGTCCCTGTAATAGACGTTTGTCCAAACATTAACGACCCGCAAAATAATGCGAGAACAGTTAAAATCTTGTTCATAAATAGTAATTTGTGTAAGTTTTGTGGTTGAAATTTACTCTTTTTTTGCAATTATTTCCAAAAAAAGAGTAAAAAAAAGAGAATTTAATAAAAAAATAGCTAGTTTTTGATTATTTGATTCTAACTTTCTGCGAAGAAATTTTGTTGCCTCTTTTGACACTCAAGATGTAAATTCCTCCTACTATATCTTGGATATCAATAACTTCATTAAATCTATTTGCAGCGTTCTTAAAATTACGTTGCACTATTTTTCTTCCCAATAAATCATATAATAGAATTTCAACATCGCTTGTTTCTTCAGATCTGAATTTCACATTGAATTGACCATCGGAAGGATTGGGGAAAACTACAAATTCATCAAAGACATAGTTGTTAACGCCCAAAACCGGTTCTGAACTACAAATTTCAATACTCCAAGCCCAAATAAACCCAGAATCAACAAGCCCATTGTCAACTACTCTCAGTATCCAGTTTCCTTGGGCATTTTCTCCATTAAATGAAGACAATTGGTCTACAGGCTTGACAGACCCCGATATTGCAGGGCTACCAAAATTACAACTTAAGACTTCACCATCATCAGAAATTACCGCTTCAATATTATCACCATCACTGCAAGCATTACTGATTAAATTTATAATCGTTCCTTGAGGACTCTCCAGAGTAATACTAAGGTCTCCTATATAGGAATGGGTTATTCCAGGTGTGTCAGTACCATTTGATTTATTGATCAAGTTAACCTTGATTTTTTCCACATTGACATCGTCTGACACAGCAATCATTGAGGATACTCCAATTGGATTATTATCAGGAATAGCAACTGGCGTATCTTCTGAAGCATAGTTGTTGCATATTTCATCAAAGGCACCTATCGAAAAACTTTTTAAATTCATAGAAAAGAAAAAATTTCCAACAGCCTCTACAATAATAAAACATTGGGGTGATTTCAAATCAGGAACTGAAATTGTATGACTTCCGTCATTTGCAACTCCACTCGCGAGCGAGGTTGTAAATGTTGAGCCTCCATCAGTCGACAATAGGATATTTACCTGTGATGCGTTTATATTGTTAGCAGTTGTCCCGGCCACATCCCATGAAATCGTTTCCTGTTCTCCAGGAATCCATTCAAGATCATCCGTATTTTGAGAAGTTACGATAAAAGGACCCGCAGCATCCTCAACAGTTATTTTCACTTGATCTGAAACTACTTGACCAGCTTCTGAATGATTATCTCTTACAGTCAGATTAAAATTCAAATCTCTTCCAACACTTGGAGTCACTTCCCAAGTAGATGAAATTGCACCGGTTACCAAAGTGTTTATATTAGGCATGTATCGAACCGGGTTTTCAGAAGGATTATAAGATCTATAAACCGCTCCTCCTGTTGCAGTTTCACTGGGAGGAATAGCTGTAATTTCATTATCAACCTGCTCCCAACCAAAAGTGATAGGATCTCCGTCGGCATCACTACCTGAACCAACCAGCTTAAATGGCGTTCCTTTTGGGATTACAAAATCGGGTCCCGCATCCACAAGGGGTGCATTCGAGTTTGAGGTAAGATCAGAAACAGTTGGGCAGCTTCCACCTGTTTCATTTAAAATATAATTTCTTATTTCTTCTATACTTATGATATGAAAGTATAAGTCACTTTTAGTCTGCACATTTTGTGAACTACACAAGCCGGCATAGGCCATTAAAGTTGATCCACTTCCTGGCTCTACTGCTGTTGGGTCATTTCTGTTTCCATCACCACAACCAAGCTCATCTCCATTAAAAGTATGATTAGCGCCAAACTGATGTCCCATCTCATGAGCTACAAAATCAAAATAGAAATCGTCTCCAGTCGGAAAAGGAGAACCTGTCGCACCTCTCGCCTTGGCCCCACTTCTGCACACACTTTTCAGCGTGGCCACACCACCACCTTGGGTACTAAAAACATGTCCCATATCGTAATTGGCAGAACCAATAACTGCATCACAATTGGTTTGATTTTCTGTGAGCATCAGAAATCCATCATCATTTGTATAAGGATCATTTTCCGGATCTAAATAAATAATATCTTCATTATTACTGACCAACTGCATGCTAACGGCAAGGTCATTTTCAAAAATCGCATTAACTCGTGTAATTGCTGTTGTCATAGCTGACAAAACGAGTGTTTTCTTTTGTGCGTCAGATAATCCCTGCCCGCCTTGATTGTTGATGTGAAATTGGGAATACTCACCTGTTCCTGCTAAAGCCAATTTGTAAGTTCTTAACTTGCCGTCTTCAGTATTCTTCAATGCCAAACCTGATTTTAATGAAATCTCTATATTTTCTGTAAAACACTCAAACGAGCTTTCATTCTGGATATCACGTCTGTAATAAACTTTATATTTTTTCTTGTCCTTTGATAATGGTTCGATATACCGCACTCCTCCTTTGGTATCCATAATAATAGCATTCAAACCTAGTTGGTTTAAACTAAAATGAATTCTTTTTGAGGCATCCTTCTCTGAAACCCCCACATATGATTTATTTTCAGGAAATTTCTGAGCAAGCACCGGGTCCATTACAGAAGATTCCTTGATTAAAAAGGTCTCCATTTTTTCATTTTCATCCGGAAATTGAATTTTTGTCATTGATTTACCCGCAAATTCTTCTCTTTTTGGTGCATTTTTTAATTGATTCCTTAAAGACCCAGTTTTCAATTCGAATGATTCGAATTTTGCTAATTTGACCTCATGACGTAATTCTGAATCAGAAATGCTGGACTCACTAATTCTTGACCATAAATTCCTGTCCTGTGCAGAAAGGGTACTGGTGAAGAAAAATATTAGAATTACTGTAAATCTGAGGTAACCTTTGGTCATTTTAATAAATATTATAAATATTGGAAGAAAACAAAACTATGAATTTTAGACATGAAAATCTTATTATTTTATCTTAAGTTTTCGGATAGAAACTCTTTTCCCTTTTCTCACTTTTAAAAAATAGAAACCACTTGAGAGTGCTTCAGCATTAAAAACTTCTTCAAATCGCATAGAAGGTTCCCTATAAAGTGTTTCCTGAAGTTTTCTTCCCAAAAGATCATAAATTGAAATTGTTACCTGACTCAATTCTTCTGAAGAAAATAAAACTGTGAATTGACCCTCCGATGGGTTTGGATAAACCTGAAAGTTATCAAGATTATTTTCTTCGACCCCTAATACTAACTTCGCAGTACAAATATTCAGACTCCATGCTTCAAGCACTCCGTCGTCAGTAGGTACTTCGTCTGCCACCTTCAGCTTCCATTGACCTTTTGCATTTTCACCATTAAATTCTGACAATTCACCTAAAGCCTGATAATTACCTGATATTGCCGGTGAAAATGAAGCACAAAAAACCTGTTCACCGTTATCACTAAATTGTGCATCTATGTCCTGGTCATTGAAGTCACAAGGGTTTTTCAATAGTTCTATGACGGTCCCGTTAGGACTTTCAAGGCTTAAGGCAAGATCCTTTATATAGGGATGTTTTATTCTTACCGAAACACTTATGTTTTCAATCTCATAATCTTCATCCACTTCACTAAACGAAATTGCATCATTTGAAGTTCCAAAAATTACTGTTTTGGGTATATCTTTAGATTCGTATATTGTACATATACTTTCATAAGACCCTATTGAAAAGGAATTAGAATTGATGGCAAAAAATGTATTTCCTACTGCTTCTACCATGATATAACATGTGGGTGCCTGAACCTCCGGAACATTTATAATAATTGTTCCGTTATTGCTCACATTTGATGCCAATACTGTTGAAAAAGTAAATCCACCATCCGTTGATAATAAAACATTGACTCTCGACACATTAACTCCATTCGAATTGGTTCCTGCTACTTCCCATTTTATGATTTCCTGAGTACCGGGGATCCATGACTGTTCCTCGCTATCTTGAGAAGTCACAACAAAAGGACCTGCTTGGTCAGTAATTGTTAGTTTAGTATCATCAAAAACCACCTGCCCTCCCTCGATATTGTTATCTCGGACCGTCAGTCTAAAATTAAGTTCTCGAGCTACCTGCGGTATCACTTCCCATTTTGCTGAATTTTTCCCGTTTCTTAAAGACTTGAGATTTGGAAAATGTCGTACAGGATCCAATGTTGGCTCTCTTGATCTGAATAGAGCCCCATCGGTGGCTACTTCACTTGGAGGGACCGCTGTGATTCCAGCATCCATTTGTTCCCAATTAAAAGAAATTTGATCTCCATCTGCATCATTACCTTTCCCTATGAGTTTAAATGGGGTTCCCAAAGGAAGGATAAGATCAGGTCCTGCATCGGCTGTTGGAGGATTCTGATTGATTAATAAGTTTTGCTCATTTGCACAATTAGCGGTTCCATCTAAACCGATCACCGCATTGATTTCCTGAAGACTTATTCCGTGAAAATAAAGGTCACTCCGACCCTGAATATTTTGTGAACCGCAATAACCTCCATAAGACATAATAGACGACCCGCTTCCAGGCTCTACAGCGGTAGCCTCAACTCTTTGTCCCTCGTTACCACAGGCATTTTCAGATCCATTAAACGTGTGATTTGCACCTAATTGGTGACCTATTTCATGACATACAACATCAAAGTAAAAAATATTTCCAACCGGCTCAAATGAACCGCTCACTCCCTGAGCTTTTATTCCGTCAACACAAACAGATCCTAATTTTGCTACGCCCGTTGTAGTTGTAAAAACGTGTCCTAAATCATAGTTGCTTTGGCCAATAATCTTGTCTATCGTAGTCTGATTTTGATCCAATATACCATCAGGGTTAAAAAAACTGCTTGAATAAGGATCCTGCCCGGGTTCTAAAAAAATTAGGGCATCATTTTTAGCCACCAATTGTAGGCTAACCGCCAAGTCTCTCTCCAAAACCGCATTGATCCTAGTTACTGCAGTAGTCAAAGTACCCATGACAACAGATTTTTTGTCAATCTCATTACCTCCTGTTGCATTTTGGTCATTTAGCTGAAACTGAGAGTACTCACCGTTTGCCGCTAAGGCGAATTTCAATATCTTCAAATGACCCTGGTCAGCTTTATTTACATCATTTTTTAATTCCGGTTGATCTATAGGGTCATTTTCCGTAAAACACTGGAAATCCTTGACCCCTTCCAGTGTATTTTCAGCATAAACTTTATAGTATCGAACATCATTTCCAATAGGATCGATCAAAGTATGTCCTGTTTCTGTATCCATAATAATGGCTGAAAAGCCAATCTTATTGATACTAAATCGAATTGTTTTTGAAGAATTTTTTAAGGCAAATCCTTTAAAGGATCTATTATTTGGATACTTTTTAGCAAGTTCAGGATGCATGACAGATGCTTCTGAAATTTCAAAATCAGTGATGTTACCATTTTCATCAGGAAAGGATACTACAACTGATGAATTAGGTTCTAAACTTTTAAACGCCTGACCAAAATGCAGATCCTTCTTAAGGCTTTGAATATCTAACTCGAAGGTTTTATATTTTTTTGGATGAACCTTTCTTTCAAGCTTTGAAATACCTATTTTTGCCTCATCAATGGAAGACCAGAAGTCGTTTTGTTGAGCCTGTAGTAATGAAGAAAAACATATAAATAAGGTGATATATGCAAATTTGTAGTTTTTTCTCATTCTTCAATTTTTATCGAGGTCTTACAAAAATATGAGCTTTTTTAGCGTATATTTTTGGAGCTACAATTTAATCAATTTTTGACTAATGAGAATTTATTTCTTCGTCCTATCTTTATTTTTCATTCTGTCGTGTGCCGGAGCCAAAGAACAAGGTGGAGACGAAAAAGCAATAATCCCACCTCCTCACATCAACTGTCCAGAAGGAGGAAACTGTAGTTTTGAGCTTGTTAAAAACTCCGTTTTAAAATTGAACTACAGCGATACCGGTCAAATGTCTCCTGAGATTATAGAGGGTGATAAAATAGTCGTTAAATATCAGTACAAAAAAATACCTGTCAAGGATGTCATGGACAGCGGTTATTCTGAATATGTGTACCTTGAATTCGATCCGAAAGAAACACAACTCATCCTAAAAGACAAGGAACTACAAAAAGTGAAAATGATTTTTGGTCGGATCTGCTACTGTAAGGGAGCAATGGGTTACTTTCCGGTTTATGAGGGCAACTTGTTTTTATTTCACCGATATGGAAACGTGCAACTTCGAACATCATTTAAGGTCAACAAGGTTCCTCAGATTATCGAGCAGATCGACGAAAATATCAATTATTAAAATCAGTTAAGTGAGAGTCCATCAAGCGATTGAAAATTATGACCATAAAGAACAATCATCTGTACTGACCATTGGTACTTTTGACGGAGTTCACATCGGTCATCAAAAAATTATTCAAAGACTAAATGAGATCAAAAATAAATCTGTTGAACGGTCCATGATCCTCACTTTTTATCCTCATCCAAGAAGAGTGCTTGATCAAAGTAAGGATATAAAAATGCTCACAACAATGGATGAAAAAACCCATCTTCTAGAAAAATTTGGGCTTGATGACCTCATCATTGAACCATTTACCAAGGAGTTTTCCAGATTATCGGCCTTAGATTTTGTCAGAAATATTTTAGTGAATCAACTCAATATCAAAAAACTTGTTATTGGATATGACCATCATTTTGGAAAGAATAGAGAAGGGAATTTTGAGCAATTAATCGAATTTGGCGACTTATATGATTTTTCGGTTGAAAAAATCTCGGCCCAAGAAATCGAAAGTGTATCAGTCAGTTCAACCAAGATCAGAAAGGCCATAGAAAATGGTGATATAACCACAGCGAATAAATATCTTGGTTATAATTACCTTCTTACGGGAGAGATCATTAAAGGAAAAGGAATCGGAAGACAAATAAATTTCCCTACAGTTAACTTGAAAATTGCTGAGGATTTTAAATTGATCCCAAAAAAAGGTGTTTACGTGGTTCGAGCGCATTTCAATAAAAATACTGTCTTTGGAATCATGAATATTGGATTCAGGCCAACAGTTGGTGGCAAAGGACAAACCATTGAGATTCATCTTCTCGATTTTCAAGGGGATTTATATGGGGATAAGTTACAAGTTGAAGTCTTGACACGATTAAGAGATGAGAAAAAATTTGAAAGTATCGATGATCTTGCAATCCAGATTTCTAAAGATGAAAAATCAGCTAGAATTTGGCTGATGAATTTAAAATAAGGCTCTTTTCTTCAAACTGCATTACCTATCTTTGCATATCAAAAAATAACATATGTTATCATTACCATTTATCCGTGAAAACAAAGAACAAGTCATCAAAGGACTTGTTATTCGTAATTTTAAAAATGCTGAAACTCTTGTAGCGAATGTAATTGAAGCGGATAGTAAAAGACGTTCTGTTCAGGCTGAATTAGACAATGTTTTGTCTGAGAGCAACAAAATTTCTAAAGAAATTGGGAAATTATTCCAATCAGGCGAAGTACAAAAAGCCAACATTGCCAAAGAGAAAACAGGTCAGCTAAAAGAGAAGTCGAAAATTCTGAGCGAAACATTAAATGGAGCAGAAACAGAATTGAATGAATTACTTTATCAAATTCCAAACATCCCGAATGATTTAGTTCCTGCGGGAAATTCAGAAGAAGATAATGAGGTTATTTATGAAGAAGGTGAAATTCCAACACTTCATGATAAGGCTGTCCCACACTGGGAGCTTTGTAAAAAATATGATATCATAGATTTTGAACTTGGTAACAAGATCACTGGTGCCGGTTTTCCTGTTTATAAAGGCAAAGGAGCCAAACTGCAGCGTGCCTTGATCGCTTATTTTCTAGATAAAAACACTGAGGCTGGTTATACTGAAATTCAACCACCCCTTATGATCAATGAAGCATCAGGATATGGAACAGGTCAATTACCGGACAAGGAAGGACAAATGTATCAGATTGGTCTTGATAATCTTTATATGATTCCTACAGCTGAGGTTCCGGTAACAAATATGTACAGAGATGTTATCCTAAAAGAAAGTGATTTTCCAATTTGTAATACAGCATACACACCTTGTTTTAGGAGAGAGGCTGGATCATATGGAGCACATGTAAGAGGGCTGAATCGTTTGCATCAATTTGATAAAGTGGAAATAGTCAGAGTGGAACATCCTGAAAAGTCTTATCAGGCGCTGGACCAGATGGTGGAACATGTAAAAGTTATATTGCAGGAATTAAAGCTGCCCTACAGAATTTTGCGCCTCTGTGGAGGGGATTTGGGATTCACATCAGCGCTAACATATGATTTTGAAGTTTTCTCAACCGCACAGAACAGATGGCTTGAAATTAGTTCTATTTCTAATTTCGAGACATTTCAGGCGAATCGATTAAAACTGCGTTTTAAAAATAAAAATGGAAAAAGTCAATTGGCTCATACCTTGAATGGAAGTGCTCTGGCATTGCCACGAGTGTTGGCCGGACTTTTAGAGAATTATCAAACCGAAGAAGGTATTAAAATACCGGAAGTTTTACAGGCATATACCCGATTTGACATGATCGATTAAATACTGTTTTACTTTATAAAGCGGCATCAGCTATGAAGCATCCATCATTTTCTTGTAGTGGTTCATAATTAATAAATCATTCAAATAATCATTGATCTGACCATTTTTCATATGATTTGTTGCACTTTGCTTAGCTCTTTCGTAAAATGTTTTTAATTCGTTCATAACTTTAAGATTTTGTTATTGTTGGTATATTATTAAGACTGATATTTTTAGATAACGTTACATTTTGGAATTTATTTTATTAAAATTTTAACATTGTTCAGAATATCGAATAGAAACGTACAAGTTTTTGTTACTCTATTAATTATTTTATTATAAATTACGAATTAGATAATTCCCTTACTTTGCAAGGAGAAAAATATTATTATTCATCAGTATTATGAAGTTGCCAGTCATTATTATATTCGTTCTTCTTTCATTAGGAATAAAGGCTCAACGAGCTGACCTGGCAAACTCTTATTTTAGAAATGGAGAATATAAAAAAGCCATCCTTTTATACAAGCCCTTATTTGAAGCAAACCCCATACGACAAGATTATTTCAAAACCTTATTAACTTGTTACCAACAGATTGAATCCTATCAGGAGGGACAAAATTTAATTGAAGGTCAAATCGAAAGATTTCCTGAGCAGGTATATCTTTTTGTTGAACTTGGTCATAACTATCAGCTCCAGGATGACCAGCCTACTGCCGATCAATTCTATGAAAAATCACTTGATTATGTTAGGAAAAATCCCAGTTACACCTTTATGATTGGTAGAGCATTTAGGCAAAATCACCTGCTTGATTATGCTTTAAATTCCTATCAGATCGCGAAGCAACTCAATCCAAAATTAAATACAGAGATCAGTGAAGCACAGATCTATGGAGAAAAAGGTGAGCTGGAAAAAATGTTTGACCTATATCTTGATCTGGTGGATAAAAACGAAAACTATTTTTCCACCGTTCAACGCTACATCGCCAGATTTATTACAGACGACAAAACTGACCCGAACAATGAACTTTTCAGAAAACTCTTGTTAAAAAGAGCACAGTCTAATCCGAAAGATACATGGAATATTCTCTTGAGTTGGTTATTTATGCAACAACAAGATTATCGCAAAGCACTTGTGCAGGAAAAATCACTTTTTAAAAGAAAACCCGGGAACACAGAAAGAATTCAAGAAATTGGCTACCTATCATTTGAAAATAAAGATTATGTAACTGCAAAAGATGCATTTGAGTTTATTATAACAAATGATCAAACTCAGGTTTCAGATGAACAGACCATACTTTTTGCTGAAATTTATTTGCTTAAAATTGAAAACCTCTTTCTTAAGAAAGGTGAAAGCAAAACAAAAATTGAAAAAAAGTTTGAAGTACTGCTCGAACGATACGGTCAAAATACAGAATCGATGGAGCTTCATTTGGCTTATGCCGATTTTTTAAGCTTTGACATGCAACAATCAGAAAAAGCGATTAGTCATCTTGAAAAATTACTGCAAAAACCAACATCGCAATTTGGCAAAGGCCTAATCCAAATGAAAATTGCAGACATATTGGTATTCTCTGATCAGTTTAATCAGGCACTTATCATGTATACGCAGATTCAGTATGATCTAAAAAATAGTGAACTGGCGCAAGAAGCCCGGTTCAAGGTGGCAAGAACTTCTTATTTTAAGGGTGATTTCGAATGGGCACAGAATCAATTAAAAGTATTGAAATCTTCTACTTCTCAATTGATTGCAAATGATGCACTTGAACTCAGTTTAAAAATTGGAAACAATATTGATAAAGACAGTCTTAATGAAGGGCTTAAGATGTATGCAAGGGCTGAATTACTAGGTTTTCAACAAGAATACCAACAAGCTATTGATACCTTATCCTACGTACTCAAACAATTTAAAGGTCAGCAAATAGAAGATGATGCCTTATATACGCAAGCCTTATACTTTGAATCTTTGGAAGACTACAAATCAGCTGAGGCCAATCTGTTGAGCCTTCTTGATTTTCATCCTGAAAGTCTGTTATATGATGATAGTATTTTCAAACTGGGAATGTTGTATCGAGATAAACTGTCAGAGCCTGAAAAAGCAAAATCCATGTTTGAACGAATCATATTTGAATACCCCTCAAGCATATATCTGGTTGACGCAAGAGCAGCCTTTAGAAAACTAAGAGGAGATGATATTTAAAGCATGATTTAGTATTGTCACTTTTCTGTCTTTAGAGTTATAATTCAACGAATAAAACTATCTTTAAGCACAAATTCACACCATGTATATCTACAATGTAACGATAAATATTGATGAAAGTATTCACGATCAATGGATCGAATGGATGCAGCTTGTTCATATTCCTGAAGTTCTGGCTACAGGCAAATTTAGCAAAGCGCTGATGAGCCAGGTTCTGGTTAAAGAAGATATGGGTGGTATAACCTATTCTATTCAATACTCATGTGCCTCGAAGGAACTTTTAATGTCTTATTATCAGGAAGACGCACCGCGACTGAGAGAAGAGGTTGAAAAAAAGTTTCGCAACAAGTTTGGAGCATTCAGAACAGAAATGAAAATAGTTAAAGAGTTTTCTAACTAGCATCGCATATATCTATGACCGTAAGAGCCAAAAAACATCTGGGACAACATTTCCTTACAGACGAGACGATCGCTGCTAAAATTGCAGATAGCTTGTCGATGAATGGTTACCAAAATGTGCTTGAAATTGGTCCTGGAATGGGCGTTTTAACCAAGTACCTTTTAAAAAAAAATAAGACAATTTGGGTGGTTGAAATCGATACAGAATCTATTGATTATTTGAAAAGTCATTATTTGCATCTGACTGACAGAATTATCAATGCGGACTTTTTAAAAATGGACCTCAGTAAATTTTTTGATAATGCGCCCTTGGCCATTATTGGAAATTTTCCTTATAACATATCATCACAAATTGTATTTAAAACTATAGAATGTCGGGATCAGATTCCTGAATTCAGTGGAATGTTCCAAAAAGAGGTGGCGAAACGAATCACAGCTGATCCAGGAAGTAAAACATACGGTATCATCTCTGTTCTGACTCAGGCTTTTTACGACACAGAATATTTATTCACGGTACCTCCCTCAGTATTTAATCCGCCACCAAGAGTAGATTCAGGCGTATTGAGATTGACCCGAAAAAAAGACTATTCACTACCTGTTGACGAACCTTTTTTCTTCAGAGTAGTAAAAACAGCCTTCAATCAGAGGCGAAAAACCCTGCGTAATAGCTTAAAATCTTTTCAGATCTCGGATAAATTGAAGGAAGATGCTATATTTGCCAAACGACCAGAACAACTAACCGTTCAACAATTTGTTTTATTAACAAAAAGCCTGGCTGAAGATGGCAACAGAGATCACTAAAGAATTTCTTGATAATATTAAAGGCCTCATCTCAGAAAAAGATGATGGCACTTTGTTAAAATTACTTTCTGAGGAACATCCTGCTGATATCGCTGAAATTATTGATCAGCTGGGTCTTGATGATGCAACTTACCTTTTTAAATTACTTGATAGTGAACTGACGGCAGAGGCATTGATGGATATCGATGAGGATGATCGGGAGAAAATTCTAAATAACTTATCGGCCCAGGAAATCGCAGATGAAATTGATGAGCTGGATACGGATGACGCAGCAGATATCATTTCTGAATTACCTGATGAAAGAGTTACTGAAGTTATTTCTGAACTCGAAGATGATGATCATGCAAAAGATATTGTCGAGCTTTTAAGGTATGAGGAGGGAACAGCCGGGAGTCTGATGGCCAAAGAACTTGTCAAGGTAAAAGAGACGTGGATGGTACCCACTTGTGTGCGAAAAATGAGATCTCAAGCCCAAGAGGTAACACGAGTACATTCTATATATGTTGTTGATCAGAAAAATCACCTTATTGGAAGATTATCACTAAAAGATCTGCTTGTAGCTTCGGCAAAAGATAAAATTGCAAATATTTATATCCCAAAAGTTGATTCTGTTCACTTTAATGACAAAGGAGAAGACGTAGCAAGGCTGATGCAAAAATATGACCTGGAGGCCATTCCTGTTGTAGATGATGATAATGTCCTTATCGGAAGAATTACAATTGATGATATCGTAGATCTTATCAAAGAGGAAGCAGAAAAAGATTATCAAATGGCTGCGGGTATTACAGAGGATATAGACGCAGATGACAGTATTTTAGATAAAACAAAAGCAAGGCTTCCTTGGTTGATTCTTGGTTTAGTTGGCGGTCTTGCCGCCGCATCCATAATGGGTGGTTTTGAAGAGGCTTTAACTCAATTTCCGGAATTGTTCTTTTTTACACCATTGATAGCAGCAATGGCAGGAAATGTTGGTGTACAGTCTTCGGCAATTATAGTGCAAGGTTTGGCTAATGATAATATCAGAGGTAGTATGTTCAACAGAATGTTTAAAGAAATTGGACTGAGCATTGTAAACGGTGTGATATTGGCAATTCTGATCTTTGTCTTTGGATTCTTTTTTAATTACAGTATCAATATTAGTATCACTTTATCCATATCACTGATCATTGTAATTATTCTTGCCTCTCTTATCGGCACATTTGTTCCATTGATTCTTGATAAAAACGGAATCGACCCTGCGGTGGCCACCGGACCTTTTATCACAACAAGTAATGATATTTTTGGAATCTTTATTTTCTTTTATATCGCTAAAGTGATTCTTGGATTTTAGCCAAGAAATTGAGGCCTTTCTTTCATATCTAAATTATTTATTTTAGTTTTTTGCTAAGCAATTTTGCTTAATTTTGCCATTCATCAAAATAAAGTATGTCGGAAATTAAAAAATCACTCAATTTTTTAGAGCAAATCATTGAGGAAGACCTGTCAAAAGGTTTGGAGAAGTCAGCGCTAAAATTCAGGTTCCCGCCAGAACCAAATGGTTACTTACACATAGGACACGCCGCCTCCATCTGTCTTAACTTTGGATTGGGCCTCAAATATGATGCACCGGTCAATCTTCGTTTTGACGATACCAATCCTGAAAAGGAGGAGCAGGAATATGTAGATGCAATAAAAAAAGATATTGAATGGCTTGGTTTTAAATGGGCAGATGTTTTGTTTTCATCTGATTATTTTCAACAATTGTATGATTGGGCAGTTATCTTGATCAAACAAGGTAATGCCTATGTTGATGACCAGACATCTGAACAAATTGCACAACAAAAAGGAACACCAACCCTTGACGGTACAAATAGCCCTTTTAGAGAAAGGTCCGTTGAAGAAAACCTGGAAATATTTGAAAAAATGAAAAATGGTAATTTTGATGAAGGTACGCATGTATTGCGCGCTAAAATCGACATGTCATCTTCAAATATGCTCATGCGTGATCCGGTGATGTACAGAATCCTAAAGAGAGCTCACCATCGAACCGGTGAAGATTGGAAGATCTACCCAATGTATGACTGGACCCATGGAGAATCAGATTATATCGAACAGATTTCCCATTCATTATGTACACTCGAATTCAAACATCACAGGGAATTATACGACTGGTTCCTTGACCGTGTGTATGATCAAAACAAACTGAGGCCCAAACAGAGAGAATTTGCCCGAAGGAATCTCAGCTATACCGTTATGAGCAAAAGAAAGTTACTGGAACTTGTTCAAGATGGCTATGTAAAAGGCTGGGACGATCCAAGAATGCCTACAATTTCAGGGCTGAGACGAAGGGGATATACCCCAAGTTCAATTCGCGATTTTAGTGAAACTGCAGGAATTGCCAAAAGAGATAATGTTACTGATATCGCTTTATTGGAATTTCATATTCGAACAGAATTAAACAAAATTGCTCCCAGAGTGATGGCTGTTTTAAATCCTGTTAAATTGGTCATTACAAATTATCCGGAAGGCAAAGAAGAATTACTTGCGGCAGAAAATAATCCGGAAGATGAGGAAGCTGGATTTATAACTCTTCCGTTTTCAAGAGAATTATTTATTGAAAAGGAAGATTTTAGAGAGGTAGCCAATAAGAAATTCTTTCGCCTAAAACTCGGAAAAGAAGTTCGACTGAAAAATGCATATATCATTCAGGCCAACTCGGTCATCAAAGATGATAATGGAGAAGTAATTGAGATCCATTGTACCTATGATCCTGACTCTAAAAGTGGTAGTGGAACTGAAGCCAGTATGAGAAAAGTAAAAGGTACGATCCATTGGGTTTCCATACAACATGCTCTAGAAGCGGAAGTTCGTTTGTATGACAGACTCTTTACGGATGAAGCACCGGATTCACATAAAGATAAAAATTTCAAAGAGTTTATCAATCCTGATTCTTTGAATGTGATCGAAAAAGCATATGTTGAACCAAGTCTTGCGACTGCTGCTGTTGCGGATAATGTTCAGTTTCAGCGTTTGGGTTATTTCAATGTCGATCCAGACTCTACAGATGATAAGCTTGTTTTTAACAGAACCGTTGCCCTGAGAGATTCATGGGCCAAAATGGAACAAAAAAAATAATTTATTTGTTGTAAATTGACCAGCCTTTGAAGACTGTAGAACAAATAAAATTGCCCATCCTGAAGGAGATGGAATTCTTTGAAACAAAATTCAAAGCATCCATGATCTCCAACGTTTCCCTACTCAATAGAATCACACACTATATAGTTAGGCGAAAAGGGAAGCAAATGCGTCCGATGTTTGTTTTTTTAGTCGCGAAAATGGTTTCCAACGGTCAATTCAAGGAGCGAACCTACAGAGGGGCTTCAATTATAGAGCTGATCCATACTGCCACCCTTGTGCATGATGATGTTGTCGATGACAGTAACCGTCGCAGAGGTTTCTTTTCTCTTAATGCGCTATGGAAAAATAAGATCGCTGTATTGGTGGGTGATTATCTTTTATCTAAAGGCCTGCTTTTATCGATTGACAATGACGATTTTGACCTTCTAAAGCATATATCCATCGCGGTAAGAGAAATGAGTGAAGGAGAATTACTACAGATTGAAAAAGCAAGACGACTAGATATAACAGAAGAAGTTTATTTTGATATTATTAGAAAAAAAACCGCAACGCTAATAGCGGCCTGTACTGCGATTGGGGCAGCCTCGGTAGATGCTCCCAAAGATGAAGTCGAAAGTATGAGAAAGTTCGGAGAGTTAATTGGTATTTCTTTCCAGATCAAAGATGACCTGTTTGATTATTCTGAAAAGAAAATTGGCAAACCTACCGGTATAGATATCAAGGAACAAAAAATGACCCTACCCCTTATCTATACTTTGAACCATTGCTCCAAAAAAAAACGAAAATGGCTGATCAATTCTGTCAAGAATCACAATAAAAATAAAGACAGGGTAAAAGAAGTGATTGAATTTGTCAAACAAAATGGCGGTATTGAATATACCGAAGCTAAAATGAAAGAGTATCAATTGGCTGCCATTAAAATTCTCAAAGAGTATCCAACTTCTCCATATAAGGCTTCTTTGCTGACCATGGTCAATTATGTAATTGATCGAGAGAAGTAATTTTAACAATTCATGGCACAGCTTTTGAACTCAAGGAGGATATATTCATTTAAATTTATGAAAAAATTATTCTTCTTTGGTCTGTTGATATTTTTTATCTCATGTAACAGTGACTTTGATTTAGAATTACAGGAGCGTATAAATTACGCTAATGACGAAGACGGAGACCCCATTATCGAAAATATTAAAGATAATGATGAGGTCGAGGAAAATTTCCAGTTTGGAACAGGAGGAGGGTTTTGTTATGGTTATGGAGATCCTGATGCAAATGTATCTGATATCGTTTTACCTCTAATCGTGCCAATCGAATATGATATTTCTAAATATTTACCAGAGGTAAGATCACAGGGCAAACAAGGTTCATGCGTTGCTTGGGCTGCAGGATACTATCTCAAAAGTTTTCAGGAGAATTACGAAGATGAACAAAATGAAATCAATTCTTTTGATAATGAAATGAGTCCCGCCTATATTTACAACCAGATTAAAGTTACTGATTGTAGTGGCGGATCAGTTATTCAACATGCCTTAGACACAATAGTTAGTCAGGGTATAGTTGACTGGGAGCTTATGTTGTACAATGAAAATGAATGTGACACCCAGCCTGATAAGGCACAAAAGGATCTGGCCAAATCAAATAAAATAGAAAATTATTTCTATTTAGATCCTGAAATGGTATTTGACCAGACCAAAGCGGCTTTATTAATGAACCAACCCGTTGTGATTGCAGTAACCATAGACAGAAGTTACTTTGGTGCAAGAGATGAAAATGGAGAATTTATCTATCGAAAGTTTAAAAGTGGTGATGGTGGACATGCGATGTTGGTGGTTGGATATGATGACGAAAGAAATGCCTTTAAAGTTGTGAACTCATGGGGCAAAGCATGGGGAAATGAAGGGTTTGTTTGGATAGATTACAAAGCCTTTAAAGAAGCAGGGGATCTAAGTTCAGATTTTCCTGTACTATGCGAAGCCTGGATTACCAATGACCTTGTGGAGCCTTAACTCGCCTCACTCTGAGACATTTCAAGTAATTCCTCCAAATAATCCCTCTTGTTGCTTAACCTTGGTACCTTATGTTGCCCTCCTAATTTGTTTTTACTTTTCAACCATTGGTAAAAAAGTCCTTCAGGAGCCTGATGAATTTTAGGCATTGCAATGGTCATATCAAGGTGTCTTTTGGCTTCATAATCAGAATTCAATGACTTCAATGAATCGTCCAGACAATTTGTAAAACCTTCAAAATTATTTGGACTTTTAGTGAACTCTATCAACCATTCATGGCCTCCATTCCGCTCTCCATTCATAAAAATCGGAGCTACCGTATAATCTACAATAGTGGTATCAAATTTTGAACAGGCAATTTTTAACGCATCTTCTGCATTTTCTATCACCAATTCTTCTCCAAAAACATTGATAAAATGTTTGGTCCTGCCGGTAATCTTTATCCTGTATGGTTTCAAACTGGTAAATTTGACAGTATCACCGATCAGGTATCTCCATAATCCTGAGTTGGTACTGATTACAATGGCATAATTTACACCCTCTTTAACCTCCTGTAAAGGAATTGCTTTGGAGCTCTCACCCTGAAATTCATTCATTGGAATGAATTCATAAAAAATACCGTAATCAAGCATCAGCAACAATTCATCGGAATTATTTCGATCCTGTATGGCAAAAAAACCTTCAGAAGCATTATAGGTTTCATAATATCTAAAATCCTTTTTCGGGATCAACTTTTTATATTGTTCTCGATATGGATTGAAATTCACACCTCCATGAAAATAAACCTCAAGATTCGGCCATACCTCAAGAATGTTTTTCTTGCCGGTAACTTCAAGTACTTTATTCAAAAGCACAAGCATCCATGACGGAACACCGGTCAAACTCGTGATATCTTCTTCTATCGTTTCCTTGATAATGGCATCCATTTTAGTTTCCCATTCACTCATCAGTGCCGTTTTTTGACTGGGTGCGCTGCTGAAATCTGCCCACAACGGCAAATTCTCGATGATGATCGCGGAAAGATCTCCAAAAAATGTATCGTTATCTTCATAGATCGCTGAACTTCCTCCAAGACGTAAACCCTTTCCCTTGAAAATCTCAGTATCTTCATTATTATTGATAAAAAGACAGAGCATATCTTTTCCCGCTTTCATATGACAATCATCTATTGCTTCGTCACTTACCGGGATAAACTTACTTTTTGCATTGGTCGTACCACTGGATTTTGCAAACCATTGAATTTTTGATGGCCAAAAGAGATTTTGCTCTCCTCTCCTATTTCTCTCGATCAGGGGCTCGATACTCTCATATTGCTGAATCGGCACTTTTTCGGCAAAAGATTCGTAACTCTTAATGTCTATAAAACCGTATTGTTTTCCAAAGTAAGTCTGTTTGGCGTCGGATAATAAATCATACAACACCTCATTCTGTACCTCCACAGGATGGTTTAAAAACATGTCGACCTGATACTTACGTTTTTTCAATATCCACGACAGTACGGTATTAAATAATGGAATCTGCATTGCTATGAAAACACTTTTTTATCTTACCTTTAGCCCTTAAAATTACAATTTTTATCAGTCGAATTCAATAAGTTTTTATTTAAATAAATAAATTATGGCCAAGGTTGGAATAATCATGGGTAGCGATTCAGATCTACCGATCATGCAGGAGGCAATTGATATTCTAAAAAGTTTTGAAATAGAGACCGAAGTAGATATCGTTTCAGCCCACAGAACCCCTGAAAAATTATTCAGCTATGCGAATAACGCGCATCAAAGAGGCATAAAAGTAATCATTGCCGGTGCCGGTGGTGCCGCGCATCTTCCCGGAATGGTGGCCTCAATGAGTCCGCTTCCGGTAATTGGTGTTCCCGTAAAATCAAGAAATTCAATTGATGGCTGGGATTCTGTTCTTTCAATCTTGCAGATGCCTGGCGGAGTTCCGGTTGCAACTGTAGCTTTAGATGGAGCTAAAAATGCAGGCATTCTGGCGGCACAGATTTTAGGATCTTCGGACAGTGATATTCTACAAAGAATCATCTCTTACAAAGAGGGACTAAAAGAAAAAGTAATCAAAGCTGCAGAAGGTCTAAAACGCTAATTCATCTTGTAAATTCGCGATACAAAACTTTAATGTCACCTTATTTTCTAATAAAATTATATGGTCTTTAACAAGACCTAAATAAAGATATATCTATGAACAATCCTTTACTGAAAGATTTTCAAACCCCATATGGTTCTGCCCCTTTTGCAAGCATAAAAAATGATCATTTCTTACCAGCTTTTGAAACTGCCATCAAAGAAGCTAAAGAGGAAATCGATCAGATTGTGACTAACCCTGAACCTGCTACTTTTGAAAACACATTAGAGGTGCTGGAATTTTCAGGGAATAGATTGAATAGAATATCAAGTATATTTTTCAATTTGAATGCGGCTGAAACAAGCGATGAGATCCAAAAAATAGCTCAGGAAGTTTCTCCTAAATTGAGTGAATTTGCCAATGATATCAGCTTAAATAAGGAGTTATTTCAGAAAATCAAAATAGTTTATTCCAAAAGAAAAGATTTGGAATTGAATCCTGAACAACTCATGCTTCTTGAGAAAAATTACAAAGCTTTTGTTAGAAATGGTTCAAATTTGAATGAGACAGATAAGGATACTTTAAGAAATATTGATAAAAAGAAATCCAAATTAGGTCTGAAATTTGGTGAAAATGTATTGGCTGAAACCAATCAATTCGAACTACATATAAAAGAAGAGAAAAACCTTTCTGGTTTGCCTGATGGCGTCATTGAAGCAGCAAAAATGGTGGCGGAAGAAAAAAATAAAGAGGGATGGATCTTTACTTTGGACTACCCGAGTTATATTCCTTTTATGACCTACGCCAACAACAGAGCCCTTCGTGAAAAATTGTCTAAAGCCTTTGGTGCGAGAGGAATTCAGAAAAATAAATACAATAATGAGCAAATTGTAATTGACATCGCCAATCTGAGACACCAACGCGCTCAATTATTGGGTTATGATTCTCATGCGCATTATGTTTTGGAAGAGCGAATGGCCGAAGACCCTGAAAAAGTGCAGGCTTTTCTTGAAAAACTCTTGATCAATGCGAAGCCGGCCGCTGAAAAAGAATTCCAATCACTCAAAGATCTTGCAAAAAAAGACGGTATTGAAACCATTGAAAAATGGGATGGAGCTTATTACGCTGAAAAGCTAAAAAAGATTTTATTCGATCTTGATGATGAAAAACTAAAACCTTATTTTAAGCTTGAAAATGTAATTCAAGGTGTTTTTGACATAGCCGGGAAACTCTATGACCTTCACTTCAAATCTTTGGATAATGTTGAAACATATCACCAGGAAGTGAAAACATTTGAGGTGAGTAATGGTAAAGGAGAGCTTGTCGCTCTTTTCTATGCTGATTTCTTTCCTCGAAAAGGAAAACGAAACGGTGCCTGGATGACGAGCTATAAAGCCCAATGGAAAGATGGAGAGACAAATTCAAGACCTCATATTTCGATCGTTTGTAATTTTACAAAACCCACTGCCTCAAAACCATCACTCTTAACTTTTAACGAGGTAACTACCCTCTTTCACGAATTTGGACATGCCCTGCATGGCATGCTGGCAAATACAACTTATCCAAACTTATCAGGCACCAGTGTTTATTGGGATTTTGTTGAATTACCGAGTCAAATTCTTGAAAACTGGTGTTTTGAAAAAGAAGCCCTGACATTGTTTGCCAGACATTATGAAAATAAAGAATCCATCCCTATGGATCTGGTTCAGAAGATTAAAGACTCTTCTAATTTTCTAGAAGGAATAGCCACTTTAAGGCAGCTTAGTTTTGGAATGCTCGATATGTCATATCATGCTCATGACCCAAGTGGAATCAAGAATGTCAAAAAATTCGAAAAAGATTCCTTTGGAGCTACACAACTCTACCCTGATGTTGAAGGGAATTGTATGAGCACGGCATTTTCTCATATTTTTCAAGGAGGTTATTCTGCAGGCTACTACAGTTATAAATGGGCAGAGGTGCTTGATGCAGATGCTTTTGAAGCCTTTAAAGAAGCTGGTATTTTTAACAAAGAAATCGCCGATCGATTTAAAGACAATGTCTTGAGCAAAGGAGGAACGGAAAAACCAATGGTTTTATACAAAAGGTTCAGAGGAAAAGAACCATCTGTAGATGCCCTTTTAAAACGTGCAGGTCTGCTGCATTAATTGGGATAAGAAATAGAATGAACCTTGGAATAACAAGTGCTTTTCAACGAATTTTGTGCCCTTGAAAAATGATTAAATCAATTTCTCATTCCTTTCCGATATATACTGAAATAACTTATTTTTGCATTCATTAAAATTGATACCATTATGAAATCATATGATGTTACCGTTATAGGGTCTGGTCCTGGAGGTTATGTAGCAGCTATTCGTTGTGCCCAGCTGGGTTTAAAAACTGCCTTAATTGAAAAATACAATACTTTAGGAGGCACCTGTCTTAATGTTGGATGTATTCCGAGTAAGGCTTTACTGGATTCATCCCATCATTATGAGGCTGCTCTAAAGCATTTTGACACGCATGGTATTGAAATTCCGGGTGAGGTCAAATTGAACCTGGCGAAAATGATTGCACGTAAAGACACTGTGGTTGAGCAAACAACGGGAGGTATTGACTTCTTGATGAAGAAAAATAAAATTGATGTGTATCATGGTCTGGGTAGTTTTAAGAGTGCAGAACAGATCCTGATTTCTAAAGATGATAAAAGCACGGAAGAAATCAGTTCAAAAAATACCATCATTGCTACAGGAAGTAAACCTTCTAATTTACCATTTATAGAAATTGACAAAGAGAGGATCATTACTTCAACTGAGGCTTTGAAACTAAAAGAAGTGCCAAAACATCTTATCGTCATTGGCGGTGGTGTGATCGGACTTGAATTAGGACAAGTATACAAAAGACTTGGTGCAGAAGTAACGGTAGTCGAATATATGGACCGCATCATTCCTACCATGGATGCAGGTTTATCGAAAGAACTGACCAAAGTATTTAAAAAGAATAAATTTAAGATCAATGTTTCTCATAAGGTAAAAGCTGTAAGCCGTAAAGGTGACGAGATCACTGTATTGGCCGATGATAAAAAAGGTAATGAAGTAGAGATCAAAGGAGATTATTGCTTGGTATCAGTAGGAAGAAGGCCATATACGGATGGATTGCAACTTGACGCTACCGGTGTGAAAGCTAATGAACGAGGACAGATAGAAGTAAATGAGCATCTTCAAACCAATGTGAGCAATATTTATGCGATTGGTGATGTTGTTCGCGGCGCAATGCTTGCACACAAAGCAGAAGAGGAAGGAACCATGGCTGCTGAAATCATTGCAGGCCAAAAGCCACATATTGATTACAATCTAATTCCTGGTGTTGTTTATACCTGGCCAGAAGTTGCCTCTGTTGGGAAGACTGAAGCTCAGCTCAAAGAAGCCGGTGTTGATTATAAAATGGGAAGCTTTCCGATGCGTGCTTTAGGAAGAGCAAGGGCAAGTATGGATATTGACGGACTGATCAAGGTTTTAGCAGATTCGAAAACTGATGAGATTCTTGGAGTTCACATGATTGGAGCAAGAGCGGCTGATATGATTGCTGAGGCTGTAGTTGCGATGGAGTTCAGAGCATCCAGCGAAGACGTTGCCAGAATGAGCCATGCGCATCCAACCTTTACCGAGGCCATCAAAGAAGCCTGTCTCGCAGTTGACGGAAGAGCGCTACACACTTAACATTCAACTAACAAAAACATTTATTTATAGTTAAGACATTTGCATTAAGCCCCCAGAAAATGAAAAGATTATCCATCTTATTGTTGTTAATGTCTTCTGTGCTTTTCGCTCAAAACAAATACTCCATTAGCGGTACGATCACGGATCAAAGCAGTGGGGAAACCCTTTTTGGTGCCACTGTTTTTATTAAAAATTCGACTATTGGCAGTACTTCCAATGAATATGGTTTTTATTCAATTACAGCTCCCGAAGGTAATTATACACTTATCATCTCTTACCTTGGGTTTGAGGATATCAGTAAGGAAATTGTATTAGACAGCGATCAAAGTCTTGATTTTGAACTTTTCGAAAGTAGTAATCAACTCAATGAAGTGGTGTTGCAAACCGAAGATTCTGAAGACATCAATCTTAGAAAACCTCAGATGAGTGTGTCAAAACTCAATGTGGCTACGATCAAGCAAATGCCCGCTGTTTTGGGGGAGATAGATATTATTAAATCTATACAACTATTGCCGGGAGTCACCAATAATGGTGAAGGTTCCAGTGGTTTTAATGTTAGAGGTGGCTCAGTAGATCAGAACCTGGTTTTACTTGATGAAACCATCATTTATAATACTTCCCATCTGCTCGGATTCTTTTCAATATTCAATTCAGATGCGATCAAAGACATTAAGCTATATAAAGGAAATATTCCGGCCCGTTTTGGGGGAAGAGCTTCGTCTGTACTTGATGTCAGACAAAAGGATGGGAACAACAAGAATTTTGCCCTTACCGGAGGAATCGGTTCAGTTTCAACCCGATTGGCTGTTGAAGGGCCAATCGTCAAAGACCGAAGTTCATTTTTAGTCGCCGGACGGGGTTCATATGCGCATTTATTCCTTAAACTAAGCGAAGAATTGAAAGATAACAGTGCTTACTTTTATGATCTTAACTTAAAGGCAAACTATCAGTTAAATGAAAATAACCAACTTTTCCTTTCCGGTTATTTTGGGAGGGATGTTTTTACATTGAATGAAAACTTCAACAGTTCATATGGTAATTCATCAGGAAACTTAAGATGGAATCATGTATTTAATGATAAAATATTTTCAAATTTATCAGTGAACTACAGTAAATATGATTACCAATTAGAAATCAATGCTTTTGAATTTGACTGGCTGTCTCAAATTGACAACTACAATCTAAAATATGCCCTGAGTTATTATGTGAACAACGATATTAAACTGGATTTTGGTATCAATGGAATTCATTACTTATTTAATCCGGGCATCATCAGTCCGACAACTGAAACTTCGGGTGTCAATTACTTAAAACTCGATCAAAAAAGAGCTTTTGAAGGAGGGTTATACATCGGTGCCGAACACAGAATATCACCTAAACTCTCTCTTCAATACGGACTACGCTACAGTAATTTTGCAAGAATGGGAGGGCAGGAAATAGTTCAATATGAAAATGACCAACCTGTTGTCTATAACGAACAACTCGATATTTACGAAAGAGGGAAACCTATTGGCACCATCGACTACAAGAAAGGAGAACTTATTGAAGGTTTTGGCAATCTAGAACCAAGACTCGCTTTTGCTTACGAATTAAACGAGAGGTCCTCAATTAAAGCCGGCTATTCACGAGTGGCGCAATACATCCATTTGATCTCCAATACAACATCAGTAACACCACTCGATGTTTGGGCTCCCAGTGGAAGTTATATCGAACCTCAGCTTTCGAACCAATACGCTCTGGGTTATTTTAAAAAACTAAAAAACAATCAATATTCTATAGAAATTGAGGCTTATTACAAAGACATTGAAAATAGAATTGATTATATCGATGGCTCAGATCTTATCGGAAATAACACCATAGAAACAGAGATTTTAAATGGAGAATCAAGAGCCTATGGGCTAGAATTTCTTCTCCGAAAAACTAAGGGTAGTTTTACAGGATGGCTCGCATATACCCTATCAAAATCAGAACAGAGAACTCCCGGGGGCAATGCCGGAGGACCGGGTATCAATGATGGAAATTGGTATTACAATCCTTATGATCGTACACATGACCTGTCATTTACAGGTGTATACAGACTCAATAAAAAATGGAGTTTTAGTGCGAATGTTATATATCAAACTGGAAGACCGGTTACCTATCCCACAGGACAATATGAATATGAGGGTTTATCGATAGGTAGTTATTCTGATCGAAATGCAGACAGATTACCTGCATATCATAGAATTGATGTCTCAGCCATTCTTGTTCCCGGGAAACCCAACAGGAAATGGAAAGGAGAATGGGTGTTTGGTATCTACAACATTTACAACCGCAGAAATGCGGCATCCATTTCTTTTTCTCAAAATAGAGAAACAGGCTTAAATGAGGCGACAAGAATTGCCATTTTTGGGATAGTCCCCTCAGTAACTTATAATTTTAAATTTTAACCAAATGAAA
>JAAESS010000285.1 GCA_024229195.1 Flavobacteriales bacterium
GCTGGGTTTTATAGCAAACCGAAAGAAGATGAGACACATCTTGTTTGTGTTAGTTCTGAGCAAGGTGGATTGAACTGGGTTGCACAAGGAAGCAATGGTTGTTTTTATGATCCAACGGATGGATCAATATCAAATATGTGGGATCCTAAAGAGGCAGGAAATTCGATGGGAAGATATATTTTCACAGGGTTATGGGTTGTTATTAGCTGATCTGTATCAAAAAATCACGTTTATATAGATTGATATTATATTTGTAGATTAAAGAATCTCCCCCAAATCAGCAAAGCTGATTATGGCGGGAGATTCTTAGTTCATCGCATAACGAATTAAACTTGACCACGATAAACCCCGTCATCTCAACGGTTTTTATGTTTATTCCGAACAAGCCTTTATTGATGTTTGGAAAAATTGAGATTCTTATTTAGACCTCGTATCGGGGTTTTAATCGTTCAAATTGTTGCGTAGCAAATCTTATGAAGAATAGATTTTATTTTCCTCCCATGTGATCTGGAATTCTCGTCAAGATTTCGTGACTTGGACACAATCTGAGGCGTTTTGCCAATACCCGAGGTAATAAAGACATGTACGTTGTCGGCTCAAACTTTGAAGGGGAGGTCTTAACGTCCAAACAGTGATAAAAAACGATGACAAGCACCCTTTGGATTAAGCCAATCTTCATTGCTTTACTGTCTGAACGATGCATTATGCCAATCCAAATCGAAACTTTTTTGCTTTGTGTACTGTTTTCATCTGAGTGCCTTTCGCGTTATTTCCCTTTAAAATTGTGATTATGGTTTTGTTATCATAAACAAAAATCAGAATTACGTTTTCTTATTAAATATTAGCGAGGAAACTCCTGTGTTTTCTGTCCATTGCCATTGGTTTACCTTTTTGGTCACAGTACCAATTTGTAATTTATCGATCACACTTAGGGGATGAAATGATTTTAAGGAGCCTCTAATGGCCGTATCGATCGTAGTTGCTTGTCGTTTTTGTGGTCAAAAAGAGGGCAGTCTTTCGGCATGGGACGGGGCATACAGGAAAGCCACGTTATCGAGAGTGTTAGCGTTCATTTCAATTCGAAGGCGCTTATCAAGCTTGTCATATGGGTGCCCAAGCAAAAATAGAAACCATGATGCTTAATGGCTGTGGCGTTTGTGATATTGCTCGAGTGCTTGGAATTGGGAAAAATACGGTCATACGCGCTTTAAAAAACTCTCCCCTCCGTCAGTTAATCCAAGAAAAAACATCATAGAGTAAGCCAACATTTTATGTGAAATTGATGAACAATGGTCTTTTATTGGTAATAAGAAACGTCAGCACGGGTTATGTACGCTTTTGATACTAAGAGAAAAACTGTATTAGCTTACACCTTTGGTCCAAGAGATGATGCCACTTGTCGGAAATTACTTTCGTTATTAAAAAGCCTTTGATATCCGATTTATCACCACAGATGATTGGGGGAGTTATGCCCGAGAAGTCGAACGATCCATTCATTTAACGGGGAAAATTTTTACGCAACGGATAGAGCGGCATAATCTCAATCTTCGAACACATTTAAAACGATTACAACATGACCATCAAGTTTAATTTAATTGTACAGATGCAGTAGTAGCAGGCTGTGGTCAACTCGATATAGACAATGGTCATGATGAAGGCAATGGTAAATAAAGACGATCTTAAGACGCTAACCATCAAAGAATTCTTTGATGGCTCAACACAATAGGTTATTCCAATTTATCAATATAACTACACATTGGGTTGAATAACTGATTCAAGATATTGATGACGCCTCAGAACAAGATGAATCTGGTGAGTATAAAACCAAGCAGTAACTCAAGGTTAAGCAATTATTCTCCAGTGGATAAGAGTCGTTCTATCGTGAAAACGCGCATCGAAAGTTTAAAGCAAGCCATCATGATGAGCTACGATACTTGGGGGCCGAATGACGATGGGTTGAGAAGCATTGAACAACACGAAATTGCGATGATCAAAACCTTAAAGTGCCGTTAGATTCTAAAAATTACTCTCATAAAAAAATAAGCCGTTCTCTGCCTCATACACCTCAATCGTCTGTATGTTGAGGTTGGATCAAAAGGTTATTCCTAAATATTTCAAATTGTTTTGTTAAGTTCACTATGTGAACTTAAAGGGGGGCTCTGAGTTCGCATAGTGAACTGAGGCAAATTAGCCCGAACAACAGTGATGATGATCACAGTGAAAACAGAAATGAACCGATAGGATAACCGAATCAAGTGTTATTGGTGATACAGGTTAAAACACCCTTTGTTTATTTCGATATTTGTCTGTGAGAGTTTTAAATGGGAAAAAATTAAACACGATTGACGTTATGATCACCTTACTTTTGGTTGATGAGGATTTGGACGTTGGATGTTAGAATAATTGAATTCGTTAAAAAGTCACGTTGTCACTTCTAATAACTTGAACCATTCAAGTGTAGAAATTGCCTAATTCAATGGGCATATTGATGAAATCGATCGGTATTTTTGCTTTTTCCCCACCATTTTAAGTGTCGATTTTTGGGGTTTTATTAACTGACTGTTTTAATGTGGTTTTGCTAAAAAGGAATGATTTTAAAGGAGGGTGTTTTTTGTCCCAATTTTTCCCCACTTTGGGAGAAAAATAGGGAGAAAGAGGGGAGCTTGGCAAAATTTATCATTACCAATATTTATGTAAAAAAGGATTGATGCTTTAAAGGTATTTCACAATAAATTGATTTTAAAGGGTTTTGTGTTTTTCATTAGGATTGGAATA
>JAAESS010000286.1 GCA_024229195.1 Flavobacteriales bacterium
CCATTTATCTTCAAATATTGGCTAGCAGTCGATTGCAACTTTCGTCTAAACGACATTTAACAGACTTTTCGTTAAGAGTAGACTAATTTTATAATTCTAAAGGTTAAGCTTATGTATTCAAAATATTTTTTAATTATAATTTTTTTTCTTTCGATGTCTTGTAACGAAGATTTTGAAGATTGCGAAGTTGAAGAGACAACAGTGGATGTGTCAGAGTTGAGTTCTCAGACTATCCCGAGAAGTTTCAATTTTAGTACAACAGAAGAGATTTTTATCAACGTGGACGTTACGAGTATCTACGGTATACCTCTATCGGGAGTTAAAGTGAGTTTTTTTTCCAGTAATCCTGATTTCGGAGGGGAATATATTTCTTCTGCGTTTACGTCAACAGCTGGAACTATCCGAATTCCAATGATTGTTCCAACTTACCAAGATTCGTTATTTACTCAAGTTCATACTGCTGGATTTTCAAAGCATATGGAAAAGGTTAAAAGCTCGAATATGGTTTTTTCTTTTGGTGGAATTCCTGAAGAACGGTCAAAAGGATATGTGAAAAATATTTCTCGAACTGCAATTTCAGACAAGTATTTTTATATGGGATCTTTTTCTTCTGGGATATCTGGAGGATTACCAAATTATCTCGAAAGTGAAAAAGAAATTTTGAGTCAGCCTTATTTGAATGCTGTGGCATCTTCTCTGCCGAATCGAAACGTTTCTGTGGAACATCCGGAGTATTTAGCATCAGGAAATGAGCTCGATATAATAGTTAATGATCAAAGTGATGTTTGGATTACTTTTATATCTGAGGGGGCAGATTTTCGAAATGCATTGGGGTATTACGTATATGACACGGCTAACCCTCCTAATAATGCATCTGAAATCGATTCCGTTTTTGTGATTCTTCCGAACGCTTCTTTCATCAAATCAGGTGGACAGCTCCATGCCGGAGACAAAGTTAAGTTAGGATCTTTTCCTGCAGGAAAGACTATTTCTTGGATACTCTTTCAAAATGCTTGGGGTGATAACGGGGTAGATATAAATGCTACTAAGTTTTATTCGCGGATTGATTTTAATACTATGGAGAGCGATGTCTCTAAACGTCAACATTCGGTTCAATTGGCAGATGTGAGTAATGAGCGGTTGATTATTGGTTTTGAAGATCAAATTCGTTCCTCAGTTAGCGATCATGACTTTAATGATTTAATCTTTCATGTAACCGCAGATCTTTGGGAAGGAATAACCAGCAGTGGAATACCTGAAATTACGTTCGATGGGGATACCGATGGCGATGGCGTAGCTGATAAATACGATGATTTTCCGGATGATCCATTGAGGGCCATTAGAAACACACACACTGGTTCTCTAGCTTATGAAGATTTATGGCCTATGGAAGGAGATTATGACTTTAATGATTTGGTAATGGACTATGAAATTGATCATATACTTAATGCTTCCAATCTTCTAGTAGATATCGAAACGGATTGGATAATACGTGGTGTTTTTGCTAGCTTTAATAACGGTTTTGGAATTCAATTTGATAATCTTACGCCTTCTGATATCGCAGGGGTAAGTGGTACCATGCTTAATAATGATTTAGTAACCTTGAATTCCAACGGAACGGAAGCGAATCAGTCAAAAGCATCAATCATACTTTTTGATAACGTATTTGATGTGGTAGAAGCCTCAGGAAGTAGCTTTCCACACACATATCCAGTAACAATAATGAGTAATGTAATTAATTTTGTCAGTCCCATACCGGAATCCTCATCGGGTCTCCCCCCATATAACGCTTTTATATTTGTGGATGGAAAGCGCAACAAAGAAGTTCATTTACCAGGGAAACATCCAACAGATTTGGCAAATTATCAGTGTTTTGGTTCTGCTGATGATGATACAGATATCACGAGCGATTATTACTACAAAACTGCTAATGGTTTTCCTTGGGCGATTAATTTACCTGAATCGTTTAAATTTCCCAGACCAGGAGTTCCTATTTTTGAAGCCTATAATTTCTTTTTAGATTGGTCTTTGAGTGGAGGATCTACCAATCAAGATTGGTATCGTAACAATACGGGGAATCGAGATTTAACCAAAATATACAATTAAGATTTTAAGATAGTTTTTTTTGCCTCGGATGATGTTTGCTTCATTC
>JAAESS010000287.1 GCA_024229195.1 Flavobacteriales bacterium
AAGGCTTGTCAAAATTATCAGACTTTGTAATTTTGCACAAACCTAAACACGATGCCAAACACTAAGTATATTTTTGTTACAGGAGGAGTAAGCTCATCTCTTGGCAAAGGAATCATTGCAGCCTCTTTAGCGAAATTATTACAATCCAGCGGGTTTTCTGTGACTATTCAAAAACTGGATCCCTATATAAACGTGGATCCCGGAACATTGAATCCATACGAACATGGAGAATGTTATGTTACCAATGATGGCGCTGAGACTGACCTTGACCTTGGACACTACGAGAGGTTTTTAAACATTCCGACATCCCAAGCAAATAATGTGACAACAGGAAGAATATATCAAACTGTTATCAATAAAGAGAGAAAAGGAGATTATCTCGGAAAAACGGTTCAAATCATTCCTCATATTACAAATGAGATCAAAAGGCGTATCAAGATCCTTGGTCAAACCGGAGAATATGATATTGTAATCACTGAGATAGGTGGTACAGTAGGAGATATTGAATCATTGCCTTATATAGAATCCGTCAGACAGTTAAAATGGGACCTTGGGAAGCACAATGCCATTGTAATACATTTGACTTTGATCCCCTATCTGGCTGCTGCAAAAGAATTGAAAACAAAACCAACTCAGCATTCTGTCAAGGAACTGATGCAGAGCGGTATCAGCCCAGACATTCTTGTTTGTCGTACCGAACACCATATCGGAGACGATATCAAAAGAAAATTAGCTTTATTCTGTAATGTTGACAAAGAGTCCATTATCGAATCTATAGATGCCGATACGATTTATGATGTTCCTAACCTGATGCTTGATGAAGGATTACATGAAGTGGTTCTCAATAAGCTGGATCTCAAAGCTTCTAAAAAGCCAGTACTTACTCGTTGGAACCAATTCCTCAATAATTACAAACATCCTGAAGGAACTGTTGAAATTGGATTGGTAGGGAAGTATATTGAATTACAGGATGCTTATAAGTCTATTCTTGAAGCCCTGGATCATGCCGGTGCTCATAATAAACTCAAGGTAAATATTCACTCAATTCATTCAGAAGATATTACAGAACAAAACGCAGCAGAAAAATTAAAAGGACTGCAAGGTCTAGTTGTAGCTCCGGGTTTTGGAGATCGCGGAATAGAAGGTAAAATTGCTGCTGTTCAATACGTCAGAGAAAATAATATCCCTTTTTTAGGAATATGTTTGGGTATGCAAATGGCAGTTATTGAGTATGCCAGAAATGTACTCAAACTGAAGAACGCAAATTCTACTGAAATGAGTAGAAATACACCTCATCCTGTTATTGATATTATGGAGGACCAAAAAATGGTTACCGAAAAAGGAGGAACTATGAGACTTGGGGCATGGGATTGTAAGCTGAAAAAAGATTCGAAAGTATTTAACATCTATGGGAAGGAACTCATTAGTGAAAGACACAGACATCGTTATGAATTTAATAACGACTATCTCGAAAAGTTAAGTGGATCAGGTTTGATTTCTACAGGTCTTAATCCCAAAACAGGCTTGGTGGAGATTGTTGAAATTCCTGATCATAAGTGGTTTATTGGAGTGCAATATCACCCTGAATATAAAAGTACTGTATTGGATCCGCATCCTTTATTCGCGGCTTTTGTTTCGGCCTGTTCAGATAATTCATAAAAAAAGCGGCCATATGGCCGCTTTTTTTTATTTCTACTTTCTATTCTTCCTCTTTGGCCCCCTCATTTGAAGCAACTTCTATTTCTTTGAGATCCATTTTACACTTGGGACAAGTTCCTTCTTCCTCATATGTTTTCTCTCCTTCACATTTCATAGGACATTGATAAGCAGTCATTGCCATTTCATACCCATGGTCGACCACTTCTTCACTTTTATCGTGTACCTCAAGCTCTTTTTGTTCGATAACTTCACTACTCGAGTCTTGCTCCTTTTTCTCATTGCTGCATGCCACTAAAAATCCTAGTAAGACCGTAAATATTGATAATTTAATTATTTGATTCATTTATTTGTTGTTTGTTTTATATCGTTAAGATAATCCAAATTGTTAAAATCTAAAATAAGAGGAAATAAT
>JAAESS010000288.1 GCA_024229195.1 Flavobacteriales bacterium
AGGACTATTTTTTAATCGAAAAGCTTTTACATATAATACAAAGTTTGTTTGTGTCTATATTTCTCATTTTTGATGAACTGGCATTGCTGTTTAAATACAAAGTTTATGAAATAAATTTCTTCGGCGGAAGGATGGAGATATATCAGGCTGCGTACGATCTTTTGATTGAGCTATCGGAATTTCTTCCAATTTCTAGATGTTTCCGAAGAAGCATTTTGTCGTGATTCTATGGATTTCGTAAGGCCATTATATTGCTCCTGGAACAGTTCTGATTGTATTGAGAGACGATTTGGAACCATTTAAGGCCCTATGCAACGAAGACATCAATATCGATTTTATTCCCTAACATCAAAATTAAATCTTTCCTGATCATGTTGGTGTTAATTTCACGCTTCTAGGACAACTAGAAGTATTTTTAATCATTTTTTGAAATTAGGCACTAACTGCGAAATCAAGAATCGATTTATGACGTCATAACGAGTACATATTCGGAAAATTACTATGGCAGTGTATAGGAAGAAAATGTTTGAAAGGGTATAGCTTCTAACAGGCTCAATAAATAGCCAGATCCGATACGGGACTAGTAATTTCAATCTTTTGCGCGTTCAAAAAAATTATTTTCAAAACGTTTCGACCAACAGGGGGGCTGTGGTTTCCATTTAAAAAAGGGCACTACGGACATTTCTAATCAGGCGCTGTAAAAATACCCGCGTAGCTGGTTTCGCCCATATATCAAAGAAACAACAACCTCAGATCTGGCACAGCGAACCGACAGCCAGTTGCGAGAAAATTAAATC
>JAAESS010000289.1 GCA_024229195.1 Flavobacteriales bacterium
ACTTACTTTTCTTTTCCTTATTTTTTTGTTTTGTAAATCAAGCGGCTTCGGGTCAGATAAATCAAAATGATAATAATGAAGAAAACAATATAAATAGAACTGATAGTCTCAGGATCTTTGAAGCGGCCAACCCTGCTTTAACGGTAGTTGATACAACAAAAACTGATAGTGTTCAAATCACTCCTGAGTACCTCGAAGACAATATAATCCACAAGTCAAAAGATTACCTTTCCAATGATTTTGTCAACCAAAGAGCTACACTCTACGATGAAGCTGAGCTTTATTACCAGGATATTCAGCTTAAAGCGGGGAAAATAATTATCGATTATAAAAACAGTTTAGCAATTGCTACCGGTATTTACGATACGGCAGGAGCTTATATCCAACGCCCCGAATTTGTTCAAGGACAGCAGGCTTCGACTCAGGATTCTCTGATCTACAATTTCGAGAATAAAAAAGCATTGATCTACAACTCACGCACAGAACAACAAGGTATGATCATTACAGGTGACATATCTAAAAAAGAAAATGACAGTACTTTTTATATCAACAGGGCCAGGTTTACTACCTCTCAAAAGGAAAATCCTGACTATTATGTTCAGACGAAGAATATAAAGATCGTTCCAGACAGTAAAATTGTTGGAGGTATGAGTAATCTTGTTATTTCTGATGTACCTACCCCATTGATTCTGCCTTTCTTCTATTCTCCGCTTACGAGCGGTACGGCCTCTGGATTTATCATCCCAACCTGGGGTCAAAATAATAATCAAGGGTATTTTTTACAAAATGGAGGGTACTATTTTTCGATTAATGATTATTTGGACCTGGCACTTCTCGGAGATATTTACACCAATGGGAGCTGGGGACTGCGGGCCGAATCAAATTATAATCTAAGGTATAAATTTACAGGGAATTTTAGTTTGCGTTATGAAAACCTCATCAATAGCCAGAAAGGATTTCCCGATTACAGTAAGTCAAATAATTTCTTTGTAAGATGGTCGCATAGTCAATCCGCAACGTCGAATCCAAATTCCAGATTTTCAGCTTCTGTTAATTTTGGTAGTAGTAGTTTTTTTCAAGAATCAATCAATGAGTCAAGTTCTCCCTATTACCTGACCAACACCTTTGCTTCCTCTGTTTCTTTTTACAAAAAATTTGTTGGAACTCCTTTTAATTTAAATGCCTCAGCAACGCATACTCAAAACACCAATACAGAAAGAATCGATATGAACCTGCCTTCACTTGTTCTAAATATGGACAGGATATATCCTTTTGCACCTAAAGTGGGTTCAAAAAAGAATCCTATTCAAAATCTTGGGGTGACTTACAGTATGAATGCACAAAACAGGATTTCAACAACAGATGAAGAATTTGGAACGGCTAAAATGTTTGATGAGGCCCAGACAGGAATCAAACATGACGTATCTATGAGTACCAATGCGAAAGCGCTGAAATTTGTAAGTTTGTCTCCATCTATTGTTTATAAGGATGTTTGGTATTTTAAAACGATTGACAAATATTGGGATGATACAACAAATGAAGTAGTAACTGATACCATAAACGGGTTTGATAGTTACAGGGAATATTCTGCCGGTATTTCTGCCAGCACAACGGTATATGGAATGGTCAATTTTAAAAAGGGACGTCTAAAAGCATTAAGACATGTTATGCGTCCATCCGTATCTTACAGTTATAGGCCAGACTTTAGTGAGTATTGGGATGAATATCAAGCCAGTATTGACCCTAATGACACACGTGAATATACTCGATTCCAAAATGGTATTTATGGAGTGCCCTCCAGGCAATTATCCAGTTCCATTGGAATGTCGCTTAACAACACTTTGGAGGCAAAAGTAGATGCAAAAGATGGTGAAGAAGACGATGAACCAAGAAAGATCAAAATTTTAAATAACCTGAATTTTTCAACAAGTTATAATATCGCTGCAGATTCGCTTAACTGGAGCCCTTTGAGAATGACTGCAGGTACTCAAATGCTCAAAAATAAGCTCGCCGTAAACTTAAATGCATCGATGGATCCTTATGCGCTGAATGCAAACGGAACAAGAATTAATGTTTACAATATTAATAATGGAGGGAGTTTGTTGAGACTAACAAACGCTAATCTTACGGCAAACTATTCTATTTCGAGTAAAGATCTTGGAAAAAATAAAGAAAGTAAGGGGAGTTCAAATTCAGGAGGTTCCAATGTGGACAGCTCCTCAAATATGTTTGGAGAAAGTCTGACCAACAGAAACCAGGAAATCAATACTGATGAGGAAAAAGTAAAAAAAGCAACACTTTACAGAACCGTGATGCCCTGGGATCTAAAAGTTCGCTATTCCCTGACTTACAGTAATAATCGTGCTCAAAATGAGATTACTTCAAATTCAATACAGATTTCAGGAAACATCGATTTTTCACCAAAATGGAGAGTTGGCGTTTCATCGGGTTATGACTTTGAAAATAGTGGGATCACCTATACCCAGCTGCGATTTGAAAGAGATCTTGATAGCTGGCGTTTTAGTTTTAATTGGGTTCCGTTTGGTGATAGGGCTACTTATTACTTTTTTATCGGGATCAAATCAGGACCTCTTAGCGATTTAAAATACGATCAGCGAAAAGTACCTGACAAAAGATTATTCTAAAATTATAAACCCTTTACAAGTGTTGGGTTTAGCTCGGAAAACCTAAAGCACAAATCAATAAGGTCATTATTTGTGCATATTTTCAACCATAAAAACAGTCTTCAAATGAAAAAAATTATTGAAACTCAAAATGCTCCTGCTCCCATTGGACCTTATTCTCAGGCCGTTTTATATGATGATACATTATACACTTCTGGTCAAATTGCTATAGATCCGGCTACAGGGAATCTCGTATCAGGTGACATTGTCAAGGAAACCGAACAAGTCATGAAAAATATAGCTGCTGTGCTTGATCAAGCCGATATGAAGTTTGAAAATGTGCTAAAAACAACGATTTTCATTAAGGATATGAATGATTTTCAAAATATCAATTTAGTTTATGGTTCATTTTTTAATGAAGCGACTGCTCCTGCGCGTGAAACTATAGAGGTTGCCAGATTACCAAAAGATGTAAATGTGGAGATCTCTGTTCTTGCCAGACGTTAAGTTACATCTAAAATCAGTTAAAAAAACGAGCTAGGCCCCCTTGTTTAATTTGCTAATTTACTCGCATGTGCCGCAGCTAGGGTCATGATAGGATGTCGTACAATTTTCCCTAGTTTTAAGCCATATTCATCCAGGACCTCAACTATTTCGTCATGTAGAAAATGTGCTATAGAGCCTACAAAATAAATGGGTACATTTTTACTTTCCTCAAATTGTAGAATCTGGTGATCAACAAAGAAACGTAAGCCGTCCTTTATGATCTTTTGAGCGTAATCACTTTCCTTATTTTCGATAAGAAATCTTCCTACACTTGCCAAATATGTGTTTGGATTATCTTTTCTGTATAAATTTTCCTTGATAATATCCGGCCTAAGGTCGTGTTGAGCTTCAAACTTTTTTGCCAATTCATCGGGCATTTTGCCGTAAGCGTGGTCTTTTATGATTTGTTTTCCGTAATAGTTTCCACTGGCAGAATCCATAAGCATATAGCCCAAGGAAACAATTTTCTGATGAGTTTCCTTACCGTCAAAATAACTGCAATTAGATCCCGTTCCTAAAATACAAACCACACCTGGTGTATCAGTTTGCAAGGACTTTACAGCTGCAATCGTATCTTCATAAATTTCCATGTAGGCATTGGTGAAAATATCCTCAAAGATTGTCTTTAGAAACAAAACTGCCTTTTGCGTTCCACAGCCAGCTCCATAAAAATAGATTTCTTTTACATCATCTTTAATTTCCCTGAGCTCTTCTTTGGTGATGATGCGATCATACAATGTTTTCTTTGTAAATACAGCTGGGTTTAAACCCTCTGTGTCAATTTTGAAATAAGTCTCTCCCTTATCATTAATGGCGATCCAATTTGTTTTGGTCGAGCCGCTGTCTGCTACTAATATCATGTGTGAAAATTTGAATTGTAAAAGTAAAAAAATGCTCAGCAATATAAACTGATATTTATTATTATTTGCCAAAAAAATGACAAATAATTACTAAATCGTTTTCGCCCGTTTATCACTAAAAAGAGTTCAATGCAAGTTCATAACCTTTAAGTCCAAAACCAACTATAATTCCTTTTGCATTGGCTGCAATATATGAATTATGCCTAAATGGTTCTCTTTGGTACACATTCGAAATATGTACTTCCACAACCGGAGTCTCAATACTTTTTACCGCATCTCCTAATCCAACTGAAGTATGCGTGTATGCTGCTGCATTTAAAATAATTCCATCGAATGAAAAACCAACTTCATGTATCTTATCTATTAGTTCTCCTTCAATATTTGATTGATAATAAGATAAGTCAATTGCCGGGAATTTTGATTTTAAGTCATTGAAATAATCTTCAAAAGTTTCACTCCCGTATACAGTAGGCTCTCGCTTTCCCAGCAGGTTTAAATTAGGCCCATTGATAATGATAATTTTCATGAAAATCTGTTTTGCACCCCATTCCTCCTTCGCCTAAAGCCTTTATCGAGAAATAAAGAATAATTGGTTCTTGTGCCAAAAATAGTATAATTTTACAGACTGCATGCGCATATCGATGAATAATGATCTACAAATCTACTTAATCTCATGACCTGGAAAGATGCCTTAACAGATTATCAGTATTTCTTAAAGATCGAGAGAGGACTTTCAGAAAATTCTATCAAGTCCTATTGTCACGATATTCAGAAACTCATTAATTATTTAGAAACACAAGAGCTACAAGAATCTCCCAATGAGATTTGTGGAGAAATCGTTGAGCGATTCATTTATGACAGCGCTAAAACGGTGGCCCCAAGATCACAAGCCAGAATGATTTCCGGTTTGCGTAATTTCTTTGATTACCTGATTTTTGAGGAATACAGAAAAGAAAACCCAACAGATCTGATTGAAGCTCCGAAGATCGGGAGGAAATTACCCGATACATTATCGGAATCAGAAATCAATAAGATCATTGCCCAAATTGACCTGAGCACATCGGAAGGCGAAAGAAATAAAGTAATGATCGAAATCCTTTACAGCTGTGGCCTCCGGGTTACTGAAATGATCCAATTAAAAATTTCTGATCTCTTTTTTGAGGAAGGTTTTATCAGGGTAATCGGAAAAGGAAATAAACAACGATTTGTACCCATTAATTCGTTTATGATCAAACTTATTGACACCTACAAAGACCATATTCGAAGCTCCCTCAAGATTCAAAAAGATTTTGAAGATACTCTTTTTCTAAACAGAAGAGGTCGGCAAATCAGCCGGAATATGGTGTTTATGATTATCAAAGATCTAACAGAAAAAGCAGGAATTCATAAAACCGTTAGCCCGCACACCCTTAGGCATTCATTTGCGACTCATTTGTTGGAAAATGGCGCGGATCTTCGCGCAATTCAGCAAATGCTAGGGCATGAAAGTATCACCACAACAGAAATATATATGCACCTGGATAAGAGCCACCTAAAACAGGTTGTGGAAAAGTTTCATCCCAGAAAATGATGAGATAGGGTTATAAGAGTGTAAATAAGTCAATGCTGAAATGCACTGAACTTTTAGGCATACATCTTATTTCTCAGCTCCTTAATCGCGTCACTTTCCAGATACTCATCAAAACTCATATACCTGTCTATGACTCCTTTTGGTGTGATTTCAACAATTCTGTTAGCCACAGTTTGGGCAAACTCATGGTCATGAGTTGAAAATATAACTGTTCCCTTAAAATTTTTCAAAGCATTGTTAAAGGCCTGAATCGATTCAAGGTCCAAGTGATTTGTAGGTTCATCGATCAAAAGAACATTGGCTCTTTTCATCATCATACGAGATAACATACACCTCACTTTTTCACCTCCAGAAAGTACGTTACTTTTCTTTAGTGCTTCGTCACCGCTAAAAATCATTTTACCAAGAAATCCCCGGATATGAACCTCTTCTCTTTCTTCTTCAGTTTTTGCATATTGACGCAACCAATCTACAAGACTGAGATCATTTTTAAAGAATGATGTATTTTCAATAGGCAAATAGCCCTCGGTAGTGGTAACACCCCATTTATAATCACCTTTATCAGGTTCTGTATTGCCAGAAATGATTTCATAGAATGCTGTAGCCGCTCGGGAAGCTTTTGACAGTAATACAACCTTATCCCCTTTTGTCAAGTTTAAATCAATTTTATCAAAAAGCAATTCACCTTCAAAACTTTTTGAGAGGTTTTCGACATGAAGAATCTGATCTCCAGCCTCTCGCTCTTGTTCAAAAATAATCGCAGGATATCTTCTGCTTGAAGGTTTGATATCTGAAATATTCAACTTGTCGATCATTTTCTTTCTACTGGTTGCCTGTTTCGACTTGGCCACATTTGCAGAAAATCTTCTTATGAACTCTTCAAGTTCCTTTTTCTTATCCTCAGCTTTCTTATTTTGCTGAGCTCTTTGTCTTGCTGCCAGCTGACTCGACTCATACCAGAAAGTATAATTA
>JAAESS010000290.1 GCA_024229195.1 Flavobacteriales bacterium
GTAAGAAACTATAATGTTGCCTCTTTTATTAAAGAATTTGTTGTTGAGATCCCTGAAGATATGGGGTATAAAGCTGGAGGATATATTCAAATAGAAATTCCTAATTGTGAGATAAAATTTTCTGACATAGACATCACAGCTCACCCAGAAGAGCACGAAACACCTGATAAATTCCAGGCAGAATGGGATAAATTTGGTCTATGGCCTCTAGTAATGAAAAATAATGACACAGTAGAAAGAGCTTATTCAATGGCTTCTTATCCTGCAGAAGGAAGAGAGATCATGTTAAATGTTCGTATAGCTACCCCACCATGGGATCGTGCTAAGAACGGATGGATGGATGTAAATCCAGGTGTAGCATCCTCTTATATTTTTGGTCAAAAACCTGGAGATAAAGTTATCATATCTGGACCTTACGGTGAATTCTTTATTAATGAATCAGAATCAGAAATGTTGTATGTTGGAGGTGGAGCAGGTATGGCGCCAATGCGTTCTCATTTGTATCATTTATTCAAAACTCTAAAAACTGGTCGTAAAGTAACTTACTGGTATGGAGGTAGATCAAAAAGAGAATTATTTTATATAGACCACTTTAAATCTTTAGAAAAAGATTTTCCAAACTTTAAGTTTTACATGGCCTTGTCTGAACCAATGGAAGAGGACAATTGGAAAGTGAAAGATGGAATTGAAGGAGAAGGAGATGGATTTACTGGTTTTATTCATAATTGTGTTATAGATAATTACTTGAATCTTCATGATTCGCCAGAAGATATTGAATTGTATTTCTGTGGACCACCACTTATGAACAAAGCAGTACAAAAGATGGGTGAAGATTTTGGTATCCCAGATGAAAATATCAGATTTGATGACTTTGGAGGTTAA
>JAAESS010000291.1 GCA_024229195.1 Flavobacteriales bacterium
ATACTTCCTGACGGGGAATTTTTACCCGGTATGGATTTAAATTGCCTGGAAAAACACTTTAAATCTTCGGTTGAAAAGAATTACGCAAACAGACATGTAATCAGCGGGCGTTGTGCCCATATCACAGAAAATCGAGACATCTTTGCCCAACAAGGCAGAGTAAAATGTCAATATAGAAATCTTTGTCAACGAGGTTGTCCTTTTGGAGCTTATTTCACTAGTAATTCAAGTACCTTGCCCTGGGCGATGAAAACAGGAAACCTAAGCATGATCCATAACTCAGTGGTTCAGTCGATCATTTATGACGAACAAAAAGAGAAAGCTAAAGGCGTATTGGTCATTGATGATCAAACAAAAGAAACTACAGAATATTACGCTTCTATCGTATTTGTTAATGCAGGAGCACTCAACACCAACTTGATCCTTTTAAATTCAACATCGAGTCGCTTTCAGGAGGGTCTTGGTAATGATAATGGTTTATTGGGCAAATATGTCGCTTTTCATAATTACAGAGCCAGAATGTATGGAGAGTATGAAGGTTATGCTGACAAACACACCACCGGACGGGAACCCACAAGTGCTTACCTTCCTAGGTTCAGAAATGTTGAAAAACAGGAAACAGATTTTCTTAGAGGTTATGCTTCAGGCTTCGGAGCAACAAGACAAATTATTCAAGACGATAGTGGGTTTGGTTCTAGTTTAAAAGATGGACTGTTAAATCCCAAATACGGCGTCTGGCAAGTTGGCTCGCACATGATGGGAGAAACGATTCCAAAAAAAGAAAATCAGGTTTCACTAGATACAGCAAAGGTGGATGTCTGGGGGATTCCTTTGCTTAAAATAGATATTGCATACGATGACAATGATGAAAAAATGGTGAAAGATTATCATGAGCAATTCAAACAAATGTTTGAACAGGCAGGATTTACAAATATCAAGACTTTTGATTCCAAACAAGCTCCCGGCCTGGATATCCATGAAATGGGTGGTGTTAGAATGGGAAAGGATCCTAAAACTTCCCTACTCAATAAATGGAACCAACTTCACAGTTGCAAAAACGTGTATGTTACAGACGGAGCATGTATGACCTCAACGGCAACTCAGAACCCCTCTTTAACCTATATGGCCCTTACGGCAAGAGCCTGTAACCATGCCATCAAGGAATCAAAAAAGTAATATTATTAAGTTATTCTTATCTACGAAATAAATAGTTGCGAATTCTTAATATTTTTACTAACATAGCCTTATGAAAATCTTATTATTTTATCTGCTTATTTTTATGTCGTTCACAACGACTGCGCAAGAACGAGAATTAAAACTTACAGCTGATGTCTGGCCTCTTTTCACGAATGTTGAAGGTGAAAAATCAATTCTGACAGACTTGGTAACCGAAGCCTTTTCTCGAATGGAAGTTAAAACTGATATTGAAATTCAGGAATTTTCGGATGTTATTCAGGGGATAAATTCAGGAAAATTTGACGGGAGTCCTGCATTATGGATCAGTGATAAAAGAAAAGAGAAATATCATTTTTCAAAACCTTATTTGTACAATCAATTGATTCTTGTTGGAAGAAAAGGCGCTGATGTTAGTGCAAATTCATTCAATGATCTCAGTGGTATGAAAATTGGGGTCATAGAAAATTATGATTACGGAGATTTTGATAAAAATCAAGACTTAAAAATAATTTCGGACAAGAACAATCAAAAAAATCTGGAAAACCTGTTGTCTGATAAAATCGACTATATGTTGGTAGATGCTTTACTGATCCAGTATATGTTAAAATATCAACTAAACGATGTTACCCAACACCTGGCAATCGGTCAAAAACCTTTATTGATAAAATCACTTCATCTGGCTTTAGGAAAAAATGTGGAAGATGCAGAGGAAATCATCAGTCAATTTGATACTAAAATAGAAGAAATGATTGCGGATGAAAGCTTCAATAAGATATTGGAATTAAATTGGGTAAAGGCAGATGTAGACGGTGATGGTAAAATGGAAATGGTACTTGGTAGCAATATGGCAGGTTCCTCAGCTCCTCAAAACATCTATGGTCTGATGATGGATAATACATACAAAAATAAAAATGGCCCTCAGCGATATTATGTAGACGGTAAATTATATGAAAACTGGGATAATATCCCAAAAAGTTATAAGCTTGACTATGTTGAAGATAAAACGCCTAGTGAAGAAGATGCCTATATCAGATTAGATTTTTAACCCAAACTAAACTTCTTAAAAACCTGCCAATTTTAAATATTTTGGCAGGTTTTTTTTATTAATTTAGTGTAATTAGGTTAATTTCATTTTAAATTAGATCAATATGGACCTGAAAAAAGTTTTAAACGAACTCGAAGAATATGCTGATGAGAGAACCAAAAACACCCATATAAAACACGGTGCGAAAGAGCCATTGTATGGTGTAAAGGTTGGTGATCTGAAAAAAATATTAAAAAAAATAAAGTTGTCAGTACTTTTACTGCAGCCATTATAGGTTCTTACCTGATCAGTGAGAGCTGGTCAGTTGGAACAGGACTGGGAAAAGGCATAATGGATACCGACAATACTGAAAGAAATTATAAATTCACGGATGGCGAGTGGAGTACGGCTATATTTTTTAGTTATCAGATTGCTTTAACTCTCAAAAGTTCAATTGGACTTGCAACTTCTTACGAATACAATATGAGTGGAAATGAAACTTCCTTTAGCATTGATATTTCTTTCGGATTTAGTATCTGATTTTTTTATAACTTAGAAAAAATCAATGTGCTTTTTTAAGCTCAACTATCTTAAAGTCGAATTCACCTTATTGATCAATCTATGAAAATGACCCGCTATTTAAAAACAAATAAAAATGAAATAGGTCTTTCACCCCAGGAATTGATATTTCGAGGAAATCAAAAGATTGAAAAGATAGGACTGAGATTGATTGATTTTGATGAATCAGAAATTGAAGAGAAATCAATTAAAAAGGCATCAGAGATTATGTCTTACAGCAAAAAAGAATCAGTAACCTGGCTAAATATTGATGGTCTGCATGACCTGGAATTATTGAAAGAGCTTGGTGAAAAATTCGATTTAAATAATTTTATTCTTGCTGATATTCTGGAGACCAACTCAAGACCAAAAATTCATGAATTTGAGAAATGGATTTTCATCTCTGTAAAAATACTCGAGTATGATCAAAAAATTGAAACCTTCACAGTTGAAAACCTGAGTATCATTTTTAATGAAAGGATGTTGATTACATTTCAGGAGAAAAAAGGTGATATATTCGAACCTGTTCGTGATAGGATTAGAAATCAAAAAAGGACCTTAAGAAGTTCAGGTCCGGATTATTTGGTATTTGCCTTATTGGACACGGTAATCGATCATTATTTATATCTTTTAAGCAATTTTAGCGAGAAAATTGAATCTTTTGATGAAATGCTGTTAGAAGAACCAGATAAAAAAGTGATTGAAGGAATTAACCATAACAAAAAGGAACTCAACCATATTCAAAGAGGTATCAAATCTGCCAAAGATATGATTTTCGCACTTTCAAAATTAGAATCTGATTTTATTTCAGAAAAGAACGATATCCATTTTAAAGAGTTGGTATTCAATATCAATCAGGCGAGTGACAGTGTTGACAGCTTGCGAGAATTATTAACAGATCAATTGAATATCTACCACATGATGATCAGTAGTAAACTGAATGACATTATGAAGTTTCTCACTATATTTTCTGTCATATTCATTCCTCTAACCTTTATTGCCGGTATTTACGGTACCAATTTCGATGTAGTGCCAGAATTACATTTTGAAAATGGATATTTTCTTATGCTCGGTTCCATGGTAATCATCGTAATCCTGATGTTAGTCTATTTTAAGAGAAAAAAGTGGATGTAGTTTGATCGAAAGACGATCCAAGGCATTAAAAATCTAGTTTTTAGTGGTTCCGCGCTTGATCAATGTTGTTTCAATAACTGTTGTTGAGAATTCTAATTTGCTGTTTTTTAGACGGTTGATCAGTTTTTGTGTTGCTACTTTTCCAATATCCTTACCATGCTGACTCATTGTAGTTAAAGGAGGATTACTATTCATCGACAAGATACCATTGGTAAATCCGATAATAGAAATTTGCTGAGGAATCTTGAAGCCCAATCGAGTTGCGATATTAACAGCAGAAATTCCGGTCAGTTCATTAGCAGCGATGATTGCATCTATCTTATCAGCCTTTAAAATTCTGGTAAGATCATCTGAGAAATCTTTATATTCTTCAATATGCAGCACGTTTTCTTTAAGATTCCCTTTTTCTCGAAGGGCAAAAGCATAGCCTCGAAATCTGTTCTTTCCAATTGTAGTCGTGCTAATCGGTGAAACAAAAAGAATATTTCTCGCCCCTGAATTGAGCAATAACTTGGTCGAATTATAGGTAGAATCAAAATCATTGATGATCACTTTATCACATACAATATGATCGTCAACTCTGTCAAATAAAGTTACTGGAATACCATTTGAAATCAATGAATTCACATGGTCGAAATACTGTTCCGTTTGTGATTCTTTTGATAAGGACATTAAAATCCCATCGACATTTCCCTGCGAAAGCATCTCAAGTATCGATTTTTCTTTTTCAAGTGATTCATCAGAAAAACAAGTTAAAATATTATAACCCTGAGCACTCGCCTCCTTTTCAATACCACGTAATACCCTGATCGAGAAAGGAGCACGCATATCAGGTATCACTACACCTAGAATTTTAGTCTTCTTGGTCTTTAATCCCTGCGCTAGTAAATTCGGAGAGTAGTTATATTTAATGGCAGCGGTCTTTACTTTCTTCTTAGTGGCTTCACTAATTTCATAGCTATCATTTAATGCCTTAGAAACTGTTGAAACAGAAACTTTCAGAATTGCAGCCAACTCCTTTAAGGTTATTTTTTTATTTATCATCCTATGGTTGCATCATTTTTTGGATTCAATATTCGAAAGTTAATAAAAAAATAAAAGTTAGAACCATCGTTGTCAATGAGTTTATTAAAACAAATATTTTTAGTTCCTAAATCCAGAAAAGGTAAAGTTCTAATTTTAAAAATATACCCCCTCATACTTTGTTCTTATCTGCAAGCAGACGGGTCGAAATGAGATATGACCTCAACTTTGATTTAAATGGATTTACGAAATTTCGATAATAATAAGAAATGTATCTCCGTCCAGCTGGAATTCTCCAACCAAAAAAATCTTCAATGTAGTCAGAACAGGGCGCACAATAACCACAGGGTTCATCATGGCGAGTTGGATTGTGACAAAACCATGTCATTTCCATAATTTTCATCCAACCCTTTTTATTAACTATTTCAATTGACTGCAATTTGGTCAACTTTATTATTGGAAAACTAAAATACTTAAAAACCTTATACTGATCAGTACTTTTAATTTTAGGATCAAGTAAATAAACTTCTTGATTTCCTATTTTTTCTAATTTTAAAAATGGCGTAATATAATTAGAAAAAAAATCAGTCGGTGATGGAATAATAATATCTTCCACAGAGAGTTGCATGTTTTGAATATCTTTTTCAAAGCAAAACCTTGCAAGCCATTCGTATTGAATTCCAACTCTTACTTTTTTTTGGAGTGATCTATAAGAATCAGATATATTTTTATTGTGTGAAATATTAGTCACAGCATGATATTGAGTTGCTTTCATTAATTCTTTTACATGAGGATACTCTGTTATAAGATGATTTTTGATCATACTTATTGCCTTGATTTCCATTAAAGTTGATGAACGGCTTTCATCTATTATGTAAAAAGGAGTAACTCTGACTTTATAAATCAACAACAATCGTAATAATTGGAAAGTTGAATCCCAACCACCAGTCCAAAGCAGATTTATATTAATATTATCCGTTTCAATTTGACCCATTGTGAAATTAACTTTAAACCTGCATCTTATTAGAAAACAAACCCATTTTAACAAGATTTGATTTTACCATTGATTTAAAAGGCCAGAAGATTTTTCGTTTATAAGTAGATATAAATCTTCGTCTGGCTGGAATTCTCCAACCAAAGGATTCTTCTTGGAGAACAATACAAGGTCTACATATACCACAAGGCTTATCATTGTGGATAGGATTATGACAAAACCATGTCATTTCCATAATTTTCATCCAGCCCTTTTTATTAACTATTTCATTCATTTGGACTTTGGTCAAATATATAACAGGAAAAATAAAATACTTAAACACATTATACTCATCACAATTTTTAAGCTTAGAGTCAAGTAAATAAACTTCTTGATTCCCTATTTTTTTTGTGATTAAAAACGGTTTTATATGATTTCCAAAAAACTGAGTGGGTTTTAGAATGATGGCTGCTTCGACTGAGAGTTGCATATTTTCAATACCATGTTCAAAACAAAACCTTGCAAGCCACTCGTGTTGAATTCCAATTTTTGCTTTTTTAAGAAGTGATTGAAACGAATCGGTAATAGTTTTATTTGGTGAAATATCATCAACAGAATGATATCGGGTCGCTTTGATTAATTTTTTGACATATGGATACTCGCTTATGAGTTGATTTTTGATCTTACTCATTGATTCGATTTCCTTTAAAGTTGATCTACGGGTTTTGTCTATTAAGTAAAAAGGAGTAACACTTACTTTATAAATTAACAATAATTGTAATAGTTGGAAAGTCGAATCCCAACCCCCAGTCCAAAGCAAATTTACGTTAACATTGTTCTTTTGTATTTGATCAATCATAATATGGTTTTATTTTCTCAAAATTTAGCTCATCCTTAAAAAACTATATATGTTATTAAATATAATTCAAAATATTTAATTCTTGCGTTGACATAATAGTTTGATAATTAATAATTTATGCCAACATAAACGGTCAAAATATATTTTAAGTATAGCAGCAAGTTCATAAAGACCTAATTTTCCATCCCAGATTATTTAATCTATCAATTTCCAATTTGTGATCAATGGCTGAAAATTCAATACTTCAATAAGAACATAAATTTAATCATAAAAAAAGCTCTTCATAACGAAGAGCCTCTTTGTGCGGGCGAAAGGACTCGAACCTTCACACCGTGAGGCACTAGATCCTAAGTCTAGCGTGTCTACCAATTTCACCACGCTCGCAATAATGTTGTTAAACAACTCGATACCAAAGTACCGCTATGTTATTACACCCTGTAGGATTCGAACCTACGACCTACGGATTCGAAGTCCGGCG
>JAAESS010000292.1 GCA_024229195.1 Flavobacteriales bacterium
CGATGTTCCAAGTGCTACTAAATGAGCCTCTTTTTCAGCTATAGCTCCTTCTTTATATAAGCCCATTTGAGCTTTAAAATAAGTTGCTGAACTTTTAAGTATTGATTCAGGATAAACATTGTTGAATGGACTTTCAGCTAAAATCTGCTGCTTCTCATCATTTGTTAGTTTTGAATCTTGAGAAAAACAGATTGAATTAACTCCTAAGAATAATATAATAAGTATAATTTTTTTCATGTTATTAGTTATTTAGTTTGTGATTTAACCAAATTTAGTAAATATTTTAATAATTGCAAAGAACAACTAATTAATAAATTTTTATCCTGAGAATCTTTTACTTGGATTTGTAGATCACAAAACATTAAGATTTTTTAATGAAATTTTTCTGCAACTTTGAATATCAGGGGGTATAAAAAGGTTTACAGAAATATAACTTTTTTTATTGACTATCAACTTCACAGCCCAATCTAAAACTGATTAAATTGAATTTAAAAAACCTATATTGAAACTAATTGAAATTAATTGTTTCAGTCCAGTTTTTTAGAAAACTGAACAGCCAAGGCATGCTTTAGTTCTGCTGTTTATTTTCTTTATTAAATAAAGCCAGAGATGAACCAATTACAATGACAACATAGATATTGGTTCTACATTTAACACACCATCAGAAACATAATCATAAATCGAGTATGCAATACAAATAAGTATAAGCACTATTGCTGAATATTTTTAAACTTTTTTTCATCACATTATTTTTAGTGCATTAAATTGAAGTAATTTAAACCATAGGCAATTTTTATTATTTCTTAAAAATAAAAAATATCATGTATTTTAATTAATCAATTTTTCACTCTACTGCGCTTTGCATTTTATCAAAAAAACTAATTCAGAAAAAAATTGAGTTATGCTGCAACTTTGAACAATAGGGGGAGCAAAAAGCACCTATGAAAGTAGGTGCTTTTTTTGTTTTCTTTAATATCAGGCCAAATAGATTGATATGTTCAATAGTTTACATCTGATCTTGAATTTTGAAGTCGCCAATCCTCATGATTTTTTACATGTATATTACCACAGTATTTTATACCTTTATGATCTAATTTTATACAGAAATCAAAACTTATTAATTTTAAATCAAACAGAAATGAAAAATAGATTTCAACTCTCAAAAACTATCATGATGGTTTTGGCAATAGTGCTTTTTATAAGTTGTGACAAAGGGCCTAAATCTTCCGAACAGGATCAAGCGAAAGATAATAGTGTAATGAGTACCGAAAAGGAAGCAGATTTTAAAATCTCTTTGGCGCAATGGTCGTTGCATAATTCATATTTTGGAGAGCCAATAACTGATTGGGGAGAATTTGCAAGGATGATCAAGGAATCGCCTGATTCAATTTTAAAAGGTGATATCGATCCCATGAATTTTCCGGAATTAGCCGCCAGTTATGATATCTATTCTATCGAATTGGTGAACACCTTTTATTTTTCAAAGGTAGATGATATGGAATATTGGACCGCTTTTAAAAAGAAATGTGATGATGCTGGAGTATCAGTAGGTTTGATCATGTGTGATTTGGTGGGGAACTTAGGTGATTCCGATCCTGACGAACGGATGAAAGCCGTAGAAGGCCATTATAAATGGGTAGATATAGCAAGTTTCCTTGGGGCAAGATCTATTCGTGTCAATGCCGGAGGGCAAGGAACCGCGGAAGAACTAGCTGAAAACGCAGTTGATGGTCTTTCGAAATTAGGAGCTTATGGTGCTTCAAAAGGAGTTAATATCATCGTTGAAAATCATGGAGGTTATTCTTCCGATGGAGCATGGCTGTCAGGAGTTATGAAAAAAGTTAACATGGAGAATGTTGGAACACTTCCTGATTTTGGGAACTTTTGCATGAAATACGGTGCCGATGGTTGTGAAGAAGAGTATGACAAATATAAAGGGATTGCAGAATTGATGCCTTATGCAAAAGGAGTTAGTGCAAAATCGCATCAATTTGATGAAAATGGAAATGAGACAAAATCAGATTATTTGAAAATCATGAAAATTGTGAAAGATTCCGGATTTCGAGGATATGTTGGAATTGAATTTGAAGGTGGAGAACTTTCAGAAGACGAGGGGATAAAGGCAACAAAAGCCTTGCTCGAAAGGGTATTTGACGAAATTTAAAAAAAACTTAAGCACCTATGAATTAGGTGCTTTTTTTATGGCATGATTTGTGAAAATAAATTAAAATCTGGCAAAACTGAAAATAGTAAACTTTATGAAAACCGTATTACTTGCATTTTTTTTCCTCTTTATTTTATCCTGTGATCAGGAGGACAAAGTTCTTTCCGAGCGTGAAACTCAATTAAAAATTTTGAATACAAACAGAGATTTATGGAATAGTAAGAATGCTGACCATTATAAATTTAATCAATCTAAAATATGTTACTGCGCTTTTGAAAATGATAGATATGATTGGGATATAGAAATTAAAAAAGGAGAGAATCCCCTAATTATTTACAATAGCAATTTAACAGATAAATTGCCTGATTACGCCTTGACAATAGATCAATTATTTAATCAAATCGAAAGTGAATTGAAACGAGACCCGTATCCTTATAATCTCGATGTTACCTACAATTCGGAATATGGTTTCCCTGAAGAATTTTCAATTGACATTGATCAGCAAATCGCAGATGAGGAATACACCTATAAAAATGCTGATTTCAAAATAATTGAATGTAATTCCGAAATGCTGACAGGTAAACTTGTTTTAAAAGGTATTTGCATGAATTATGTCATTGAAGTATTGGATGGAGACATAGATACTGATTTGATAGAGAGTGAATGGACAAATGAAATGACTAATGCCGTATATAAGAATGTATTCGCTTTGGGAAGTGTATGTAACTTCCCTGAAAATATTGAAGAAGGTGATACTTTTCAATTTTCTATTGAAACAAACGGAACGGATCAAACTTGCGCAGTTTGCGAAGCTTATAGTCCAACTCCGGAAAAGTCTTTACGAATAAAGGTTTGTAATTAGGATTCAATAAACCATCAGATCCTCAAGTTTTTTTCCTTCAAAACAAATTTAATCTGCTTCATCTTTTCAGATTATTTTACTGGATTTAATATATTCAGAATTGATTAGTTCATAAAGCAAATGGGAATATGTAATTTATTTCCGATATTATTAGGGTCATTGACGTAAAAATCAAATTCTTATTGCGGAAAACTGCTATAAGGAGGTTAAGGAATCTTTTCAATGTAAGAAACTTGAAAGTATTCATTTGAAGAATAAAGCAGCAGCAAAGATGATTTATGAGGTGTTGGAATAAAACCCAGACCAATCAAATAAGCAGTATAACTCGTAGAGATTCGGTGTAATTTATTTTAATTGTCAATGAACGGACAAAGGGATATTTGGAATTAAAATTAAAGATAGGTTACAGGTATTCTAACAAATTTTGTCTAATTACTATTTTCCAGACATAATAATTCTTCTGTGAGTAAGACTTCATCGATGATATGCACAATGCCATTGGCTGCTGTTTTATCCGCTAATTTTATATCAAGATAAGCCTTGCTTCCTACACCTTGTACACTTCCATCACTGTTAATAAACAAAGATTTACCATAGCGTGTCTCTACTTCAAATTCACTATTATTTGGAATTATACTACCCGAAGGCCTCCTTCCTTTTGCGACGTGGTATAAAAGAATATCTCTCACGAACCCCGGATCCCCAATTTCTGAAATATCCTGCGTAACCAGTCCTAAACAGTTATATAATTTAAAGAAGGCTTCATTGGAAGGCGCGAAAATTGTATTTTGTTCAGAACCTGAAGCAAATAATTCAGGAAGCTGTGTGTAAATTTCTTCATTTACATAATTTAGAGCTTCTACGAACTCTGTAAGACCATTATCTAACAAAACTTCAGAAAGAAGCTGAGATGTTTCTTGGGCAGAGGAGTTAAATTCATTATTTCCAGCGGTATTTATCGAATCTAAATCTTCCGAATCACAAAAAGAAAATGATAATACTGTTAGACATAACAATAAAGTTTTAAGTTTTGTATGAATCCTACTTGTTTTCACTAAAATACTGTAAGTTAAAAGTTTACACATTAAAAAAACAAATATACTTAGATTGAATCAGGTTACAGCTATTTTTTGTATAAATGTTTGTTAAAAAAAGTTAGACAAAAATAAAACATATGTTGATCAGCTAAATCGGTTTATACACTATGATGAGATTGTCATTTGAGGCGATATAAATTTAGCCTGTGAGAAAAGATACTTACAGATGACATTCGATTGGGATACTCCAAAAATTTGTACCTTTAAAAAGATAAAAAAAGCATGATGATAATGATCTGGGCCGGTCTTGGCGTTTTAGGACTAATGACAGTTTTATGGCTGATAAGTATTTATTTGAAAAATGTAAGTATTGTAGATAATTTTTGGGGTATTGGCTTTGTCCTGATTGCGTTTATTTATGCTCTGCAATGCGAAGTACTCTATACACGTGTAAAATTAATGATGTTGCTGGTCACCCTCTGGGGATTGCGTCTTTCGGTATACCTGATGTATCGCAATTACGGAAAAGGAGAAGATTACAGGTATCAAGAATTTCGCCGTTCTTACGGACCAAAACGCTATTGGTGGTTCAGCTTTTTTCAAGTATTTCTGTTACAAGGCGGACTGATGATGATTATTTCACTTCCTTTATTAGGGATTGCTCTCAAGACAAATTCTAATGCCTTAAATCTTTTCGATTACCTGGCAATCTTGATCTGGATTATAGGATTTATTTTTGAATCTGTTGGAGACTATCAGCTGGCCTCTTTTAAGCAACATTTTGAAAACGAGGGGAAGCTCCTTACCAAAGGTCTTTGGCGTTATACACGTCATCCCAATTATTTTGGTGATTCAGCCGTATGGTGGGGTTTTGGACTTCTGGCTATTGCTTCTGGTGCCTATTGGTATAGTATAGGGGCTCTGATCATGACCTATCTGATCATTAAAATATCTGGAGTGGCTCTGCTTGAAAAATCATTAACAGAAGTCAAGCCCGGATATGAGCACTATATTCGCACTACAAGTACTTTTTTTCCATGGATTCCTAAAAAATCATCCTGATGGACTTTATCAAAGAGCATGGCTGGCTGATCCTCTTTTTCGTTTGGGGTTTACCCTTGACCTATTATCGGAGTAAATTTAGAAAATTGGTCTATCAAACCGATAATTGGCTAATTAATATTCAACCAAAGTTTATAAAGGAAACCAAGGCCTTATTGGGTTTTTACCATGTTGAAGACATAAACTTTATCAAACAACGCAATTTCTACCGGCTCTATTTAACAATCTATCTGATACTTTTTAGCTGCTATCTTTATTTTAATTGAAGAATAAAATTTTGGAGAGAGCAATGACTTGAAAACAGAGCGTCTACTCTAATTTAAGCAAGTTTTCAATGGAATCTAATGAAATCCGATTTCGTAGCATTTTCATTCTACGTTTAAAAAATTTTCGTTGAAGTTTGGTTCCATTGTGTTTTATGTTCTGATTAAATCTGCTAAATACCTGCATACTATGGGGAGAGGAGGTTGGATCATAGGGATCTATTTGTAGTAAAAAACTATTCATAAAGCGTTTCCACCCGAATGCAGATAATTCCTCTGAGCTAAGTGTTTGCTTAGTCATATTATGAAAGAAATAGGGCCTTAACGAGGTGTCATAGATAGTCATCTGTTTCAGATCAGCTTGACTAAAAAAATTGATCACAATATCTTTGATTTCTTCAAAGCTCTCTTTTTTCTTGACAAATATATAAGCTCCTTTGCAACAATTAAAAATAAACGGTTTGTATGATAAATACTGTTCTAAATGTCTACTCAACAAGGCCTGTCTTTTTCTGTTAAATAGCAGGAACTGAACATTTTTCGCCGATTTTAAAACGATACAACAAACCATCTTCTTTTTTTTATTATCCGATGTAAGGATATCCGTATAGATTTTAAATGTAAGCATTCTGAAATTAATCAGAATGCTTACGATGATTTTTAGGAAATTATCTTAGATCGAAACGGTCAAGATTCATCACTTTGTTCCATGCAGAAACAAAGTCTGTAACAAACTTGTTTTGAGAGTCTGAACATGCATAAACTTCAGCAAGTGCTCTGAGCTCAGAGTTTGAACCAAAGATCAGATCGACACGGGTGCCTGTCCATCTAATGGAACCTGTTTTACGATCCCGGCCCTCAAATACATCTTGTGAATCTGAATTGGCATTCCAAGTGATACCCATATCCAAAAGATTCAGGAAGAAGTCGTTTGTTAGGGCATCAGTTTGATTTGTAAATACCCCATGCTGAGAATGATCGTAATTTGTATTCAAAACTCTAAGTCCACCAATTAATACAGTCATCTCAGGAGGTGTTAAGGTCAATAATTGTGATCGGTCAACCAACATTTCTTCAGCTGATGCTCTGTGCTTAGGTTTAAAGTAATTTCTAAATCCATCAGCACCTGGTTCAAGGGCCGCAAAAGATTCCACATCAGTATGTTCTTTTGAGGCATCTGTACGTCCTGCAGTAAAAGGCACTTCAATAGAATGCCCGGCATTCTTAGCTGCTTGCTCAATACCTGCGCATCCGCCAAGAACAATTAGATCAGCCATGGATACCGGCTTAGAAAAATCTTTTTGAATAGACTCAAGTGAGTCTAAAACTTTTGACAATTGAACCGGATTATTTACGTCCCAGCTTCTTTGAGGCTCGAGACGAATACGCCCGCCATTTGCCCCTCCGCGTTTATCAGAGCCACGGAAAGTTGATGCCGAAGCCCAAGCTGTTGACACCAATTGTGAAACAGTCAAACCTGATTTAAGTATCATTGTCTTAAGATCAGCTATATCTTTTTCATTGATTAGTTCATGAGTAAGGGCAGGAATAGGATCTTGCCATATCATCTCTTCTTTTGGTACTTCAGAACCTAAATAAAGGGCAACAGGACCCATATCACGGTGAGTTAGTTTGAACCATGCTCTGGCAAAAGCATCAGCAAGTTCCTCTGGATTTTCATGAAAACGTTCAGAAATAGGAGCATAGATTGGATCCATTTTAAGCGCCATATCTGCCGTGGTCATCATAAGAGCCTGTGTATTTGACGGATCACCCGCTGCGGGTGCTCTTTTTGCATTTGAAGCGGCTGTTGGCGTCCATTGATGGGCTCCTGCAGGGCTTTTGGTCAATTCCCATTCATATCCAAGTAATACATCAAAATATTCATCATTCCACTCGGTTGGAGAGGGTGTCCATGCTCCTTCAACACCACTTGTGATGGTATCATCTCCATGTCCGCTTCCGAAAGAATTTTTCCATCCTAAACCTTGCTCTTCAATACTTGCGCCGGCTGGTTCTCTGCCCACATATTTATCTGGATCAGCAGCTCCGTGAGCCTTGCCAAAAGTGTGTCCACCAGCAACAAGTGCAACTGTTTCTTCATCATTCATTGCCATCCGGCCAAAAGTCTCTCGAATGTCTATTGCGGATTTTAACGGATCGGGATTTCCATTTGGGCCCTCAGGATTCACATAAATTAATCCCATTTGAACTGCACCCAAAGGGTTTTCAAGTTCACGATCACCTTCATAGCGTTTGTCTCCAAGCCACTCTGTTTCAGTACCCCAGTAAACATCTTCTTCAGGTTCCCAGATATCTTCACGACCTCCGGCAAAACCAAAAGTTTCGAAACCCATAGATTCCAAAGCACAATTTCCGGCGAGGATCATCAGATCGGCCCAGGAAAGTTTGTTTCCATATTTTTGTTTAATTGGCCAAAGAAGTAAGCGGGCTTTATCTAAATTACCATTATCCGGCCAACTGTTTAGCGGTGCAAAACGCTGGGTACCCGAACCACCACCACCACGGCCATCTTGAATTCGATATGTTCCTGCACTGTGCCAGGCCATTCTGATAAAAAAGGGCCCGTAATGACCGTAATCTGCAGGCCACCAGTCTTGTGATTTGGTCATCAGCTGATACAAGTCTTCTTTTACAGCCGTTAAGTTAAGTTCTTTAAATGCTGCGGCATAATCAAAATCTTCACCCATCGGGTTAAATTTCGCACCATGTTGCCTAAGAATATTCAGGTTCAACATATTTGGCCACCAGTCGCGAATGGAGGTGCCTCCCCCTGCAGTGTGCTTCACAGTTCCACTATGAAAAGGACACTTACTTTCATTATTATCCATCTTAAATATATTTGAAATTTCGAAGCTTTAAGTTAAGCAACTTTAAATAATTTTTTTGCTAAACATGTTACTTTTTGTTTATGCAATTATAAATATTATTGATGATAGTCTTTTAGGATCAAAAACCAAATAGAATAAAGAGTTAGAATCCACTTCTGTATCATTTGCTTGCTGATTTTTTATTTAATGGATCGGAAAAAAGATTCTTGATTCTTGACTTCTACCTTGCTCAGTACAACTTATTTTTTTTATTTTTAGGCAATTAAAAAAATCTATGGACAGACGAGAATTACTCAAAAAATCTGTGATAGCTTCACTTGGTCTAAGTTTTGCACCAGGATTATTAGTGTCACTAGAAAGCTGCGCTAAAGCCCGGCCAACAACAGACCAGCCCGTTTATTTGACTGAAGAACAATTTGATACGATATGGCAAATGGCAGAATTGATACTTCCAGAAACTGATTCTCCAGGAGCTCATAAGGCAGGGGTAGCACCTTTTATTGATCAATTGTTTGGTCGGTATTTTGAGGAAGAAGAAAAGACTTCATCCGAATCTGGTTTACAGTCATTTCTCTCCAATTGTATGGATCAATACGGAAAATCATTTGTTGATCTTGATAAAGAGAAACAAATAGAATATTTGAGTATACTCGATAAAGATAAAAATCCTGATTCATTTTTTAAATCCATGAAACAGATCATATTGTGGGCATATTTTACATCAGAAATTGGAATGAAAAGTATGAATTATTTGCCTGTTCCGGGAAGATATAATGGATGTATAACTATTGATGAAACAGAAAAGAACCTGGTAGGGAATCGTTAAGATGTAAGAAAGATGAAAGAAAACGAATTTGATGCAATAGTAATTGGTTCAGGTATGTCTGGTGGATGGGCAGCCAAGGAACTGACTGAAAAAGGAATGAAAACCCTTGTGTTGGAAAGGGGACGACAAGTAGAACATATCAAAGATTATCCTACCACCAATATGGCTCCCTGGGAATTTGAGTTTAGAAAAAATCCTTCAAAGGAAACCAAAGAAGAGTTCCCGATTCAAAGTCAGGTATATGCTTTTAACGAGGCGACAAAACATTTTTTTGCAAGTGATAAAAAGCATCCCTACACATACCCTCCAGACAAACCATTTAGATGGCTAAAAGGATTTCAGGCTGGAGGAAAAAGTTTGATTTGGTGGAGGCAATCCTACAGATTAAGTGAAATGGATTTTGAAGCCAATTCAAAGGATGGTCATGGAGTTGACTGGCCTGTAAGGTATAAAGATATCGCACCGTGGTATGATTATGTTGAAGAATATATCGGTGTAAGTGGCCAGAATGAGGGGCTTGACCAATTACCAGATGGTAAATTTCTGAAACCAATGGAATTAAATTGTGTTGAAGAACATTTGAAAAAAACCTTAGATGAGAATTTTGATAACTGCAAGCTAACGATCGGCAGGACGGCTCATTTAACAGAGCGTCATAATGAACGTGGACCTTGTCAATACCGTAATATGTGTGAAACAGGATGCTCTTTTAGTGGGTATTTTAGCAGCGTAAGTGTTACACTTCCTGCCGCACAGAAAACAGGTAATATGACCTTTAAACCTCATGCCATTGTTCATTCAATTATTTACGATGAAAAGCAAGGTAAAGCAACAGGGGTAAAGGTGATCAATGCTGAAACCAAAGAAACTACTGAGTATTTTGCAAGGGTTATATTTTTATGTGCCTCTACTTTACCCAGTACCCAGATCATGTTGAATAGCAAATCTGATAGTTTCCCTGAGGGAATTGGAAATTCGAGTGGTACTCTGGGACGTCATTTAATGGATCACTTCAGTATTAATTCAAGGGCTTTAATAAACGGTTTTGAAGAAGGTTACTACAATGGCCATAGACCTAATGGTATTTACATTCCGAGATTCCAAAATCTTAAAGAAAAAGAAGAAGATTATTATAGAGGCTTCGGATACCAGGGAAGTGCGAGCAGAGTTGGCTGGGAACTTGGTAACTATATTGAAGGACTCGGTGGCGATTTTAAAGATAGACTGAGAAAACCGGGCCCATGGGTTTTAAGTATTGGTGGTTATGGGGAATGTCTTCCTTATCACGATAACAGAGTGGAGTTACACCCAGAACTAAAGGATGAATGGGGTATGCCATTGCTTCACATCAGTTGTGAATTGAAAGAAAATGAAAAGAAGATTATGAAGGCTATGAAAGAACGTGGTTCTGAAATTTTAGAAAAAGCAGGAGGTATAGATATCCAGCATTCAGAGCCCGAAGATTATATTTTTGGTGATGGAATTCATGAAATGGGTACGGCAAGAATGGGGAAAGATCCAAAAACTTCTGTACTCAATAAATGGAATGCCTGCCATGATGTTCCTAATTTATTTGTAACAGATGGTTCTTTTATGACCTCTTCTGGATGTCAGAACCCTTCTCTCACTTATATGGCATTTACAGCTCGTGCTGCTAATTATGCTGTAGAACAAATGAAAAAAGGGACCTTGTGATCTGATAAGATAATTTTAAACCCTGTAGAAATCTCCACGCCAGGTTTTAATTGATTTTTTGATGTCTTTTTCGCTTAATTTCTCATTGACTGATTTTTCAACCAAAGCAGGTAGTTCTTCATCTGAGGCGAATCTTAGACCGATGACCTGACGAATCGACAGTTCTTTTGGTAGGGCTCGTTTGGTTAGCAAAAAATACCTGAAATTTTCTTCGGCTCGAATCACTCTGTCTTGGGCTCTAAGCGCAAATATTCTTGCATAAACAGTTGTAAACAGTAATATAATCGACCCAAAGGTGATCAAGGACGCAGAATAAAGTCCCTCATGCGATGTTTTTACCAGATTAACAATTGATCCAATGACCAAAATTAGTGAGCCTAGTAAAGCAACAATATGATAGCCTGGAACATATTTTTGATGGTTGCTGAAATTTTGATTTTTCATGATTTTGGGGTTTAAATTATGATTTGTAAATGTAAGTTTTTAAAAAACAAATTCGAGACCCTTCGTTTTTATTCAACGATAGATTTAAATAGTATCATTTTTTTGATACCAATAAAAAAGATTAATTTAGGGCGAAATGTACTTTTGGCAAATTTCATTTGTTCTACGTACGGCCCTCTCTTAGGATAAGAAGAAAAAATATTAAGATTAAACCAAACCTTATCTACATGAAAAATTCAACTAAAAACGACCGACGAAATTTTATTAAAAAGACCTCTTTACTTACTGCTGGAATTGGTATGATACCGATCTTGAACCATGGCAACAATAACACCGTTATTTCAGCCGACAGTATTTATTTGATTGGTCCACAGCAAGGGTATTCGCCGCAGATAGGTACTTTGTTGTCAACAATGACGATGATGCGAATTTAGGGGGAAAGGCCAGGGCGAGTATCAAAGGAAACGAAGTTGACTTTTATACAAAGAAACTGAATGATGTCAGATCAGTTACCGAAAGTGAGTTTGCCAAAAGAGATGATCAATGGATCATGAAGTCAGAACCTTTTTTTGAAAATCA
>JAAESS010000293.1 GCA_024229195.1 Flavobacteriales bacterium
CTCCAGGATTCATATCCCAACTAACTACTCCATACTTTTTTGGATCCGCAGCAATATCTGGAAACTCGACATCTGTAATGCCTTCAAAATTCGTTTCATCGACATCAGGTTTTTCATCTGGATTTAAACTCCCAAAATTGAACTGGTAGAAAGTTGAATCAAATCTATGGGAGCCGGGTACAAAAGCTAATGCATTTTCTCGCTTAACTGGAACAAGTGGCATCCAAATTGTACAGGTGTTATAACCATCAACTGACCAGTATGGCTCATCTTGATGCCAAGGTGTTGCAAATTGAGAGCCTGGCGAGCGAACAAAAACTGCATCAAAGTAAAAATTAATTTTGCTAGAATTCATTAATTTTCCAGCAATGGCTGCTGCTGGCGAATTAAAAATAAAATTTTGGTATTCAGTAATTTTTTGCCATGCTTGCGCGTCATAAAACATGGTTCGGCCATTTTCATCTCTATCCCAAACTCTTGAACGAGCTGAGGGCAAATCAATATTCTTCTCAAGCCCTTGACTCAAAGTACTAATCCACTCAAAATCAAACATTTCTTTTAATAAAATAACTCCATCATGGTCAAACTGCTCAATTTCATTTTGACTGATAGGTCTTATAATTTTTTTATTCATAATTTAACACCCCTAAATTACATTAAAGTCTAACTTGAATACTTATCGATGTAAATACTTTTTTCTCGCTCATAAAATATTCTAGTTTGAACTAAAGTCCAAATTTCGTTTGATGTGTGAGGTATCATTCTTGCTTTTCTTAA
>JAAESS010000294.1 GCA_024229195.1 Flavobacteriales bacterium
AATAAACCGGGCGTGTAAAAATCATATTTATGACTTGATGAGAGGGTAGAGGAAGTGGATTTTAAAATTACCGATATTGTGAAAAAACTTAGGTTTGGACGATAATTGCAAAAAAGTGTTGAAATTAATGAGCTCATATTTAAAATGCTGATAAACATTACATTAAATGTATAATTTGACGTGTTATAGAATTTATCTATAGTTGAAAATTCAATAAATAATTATTTAAATATTTGTTTTTATAATATTAGTAACCAGTAGTATAAATATATTTACTTGATAATATAATTGAAATAATTAAAAAATGAAGAATTTCAGTCTTTTTTAAGTGATTTTTTTGATAAATGTAATAAAAAATTCCACAATATTAATTCCAAATAATTATCAGATACCAGTATTAATTTTCACAAATGATTGATGAATCTTTTTAAAAATCAGGTATTGATTTTTGATTCAAATTATATTTTTTTGACATCAGATAATTCTTCAATATTTATAAATAATTTAAGATTCTATTTCAACTATCTTATCTTTTCGAACAGAAAAATATCTTGAAAATTTGAAGCCATGATGCATTAAAAAAAAAATTTCGTCTTAATGCTTCTTTTCTTATTTTTGTAACTATTAAAGTTTAAGAAAAATTGTAAAGTTTAGATTTATGAAAAGTGTGAATTTGAAAAATTATTTTTTGAGTTTTGGTGTCATGTTATTATTACTCTCTTGCGGGGGTGGTAGTGATGATTCACCTTCAGGTCCTATTGATCCGGGTGGAAGTACACCGGTAGTTCCTGATGAAAATTTTGATGATTTGGTTTGGTCAGATGAGTTTGATGTAAATGGAAGCCCTGATGCAGAAAAATGGACCTATGATCTTGGGGATGGTTGCCCAGACCTATGCGGATGGGGAAACAATGAAAAGCAATACTATACAAACAGGGCAGAAAATGTCAAGGTAGAAGACGGTTTGTTAAAGATTACGGCAAAAAAGGAATCTTTTGAAGGTTCAAATTATACCTCAACAAGATTGTTGACCCAAGGTAAATATGAATTTACTTACGGTCGCCTTGAGGTGAAAGCCAAACTACCTGGTAGTGGAGGAACATGGCCTGCAATCTGGATGCTGGGTTCTAATATATCAAGCAGAGGTTGGCCTGCATGTGGAGAGATCGATATTATGGAACAAACTGGAGCCGATAAGGAAGATGTTTCAAGTGCATTACACACCCCTTCTAGCTCAGGCAATACCATGAACAAAGGAAATCAAACGGTAAAAGATGCTGTTGATGAGTTTCATGTATATACTGTGGAGTGGAAACGAAAGTCAATTGTATTTTCAGTCGATGGAATTGTTCATTATAGTTACGGACCTTCAAATCAAACTGATAGTAATTGGCCTTTTTACGCTGATCAATTTATCATACTCAATGTAGCCATGGGTGGAACTCTTGGTGGAAACATTCCAAATGATTTTGATGAGTCGTCCATGGAAATTGATTACGTCAGAGTATATCAGTAAGTTTTAGGCTAAAATTAAATGCAGGTTATTCAGAATCTCTATCTTAGTTGACCAAGTATTTGGTAGACTGATGTTAGAGATGAATTACCTTTTCGCTGATATCATACCATGAACCAGCTCTTATGAGGAGAATTTTCTTTTTTCTAATTGTTTTATCAATTCCCATACAGGAGTTGTTATCCCAAGAAATTCCTCCTGTTCGTAATTATGACAATGCTGAATATGCTGCGGGAAGTCAGAACTGGTCCATAACGCAGTCAAAGGAAAAACATATTTTTTTCGGGAATAATATTGGCTTGTTGGAGTTTGATGGGTCACATTGGAAACTTTACCCTTCTCCTAACGGAACAATAATCCGAGCTGTCCATGCGGCGGGTGACCTGGTTTATTCGGGAGCTTATATGGATTTCGGATATTGGCAGCGGAATGATATGGGTTTGCTGGATTACATTTCTTTAACTAAGGATCTCGATATTAAACTTAAAGATGATGAACATTTCTGGAACATAACTTCCAGAAATGAGTGGATCCTATTTCAGTCTTTAGATCGTATTTATCTGTATAATTCAGAAAATCAAAAGCTTGAAGTGATAGATTTGGTATTGCCTCGTGCGAAAATCTTTAATCTTCCGGAAAATATTTATGTTCAAAAAGGAGATGGAGGTCTGTACAGTATTCAAAATGGCAAAGCTGTTTTAGAATCTGATCATCCTTTTTTCACAGATAATTTTATTGTTGGAATTTTTCAACATGACGATGGTCTTTTGATGCTCTCAGAAAAAGGTCTTTTTTTCCAATTAAAAAATGGTATTGCAGAGGAGTGGCAAGTTGATAATCTCGAGCTTGGGCCCGACTCTATTATTTATTGCAGTTTGAAACTTCATGATGGAAGTTTTATTCTAGGAACCGTTTCCAAAGGATATATACGATTGGATGATCAAGGTCATATTTTAGAAAGAATTGATCAGGAAAAAGGTTTGATAAACAATACGATCTTGTCGGTCTATGAAGATTTTGATAAAAATATTTGGCTTGGTCTTGATAATGGTATAAGTGTGGTGAATTTAACTTCAGCATTTAAAGTTTTTGCTGATTATAAAGGAGTTTTAGGCTCTGTTTACGCATCCCTTGATGATGGAGATAACTTTTATCTAGGTACAAATCAGGGGCTTTATGTAAGAACAAGATCAAAGTCAAATGATTTTCAATTGATAAAAGGAACTTCCGGACAGGTTTGGGATTTAAAAAAAATATACGGAACAATCTTTTGCGGACATAATAAGGGGACTTTTCTGGTTAAAGAAAATAAGGCTATTCGGATTTATGAGGGGTCAGGTACTTGGGAAGTAAAGAGAATTCCTGGGAGAACTGATGTGCTATTGCAAGGAAATTACAATGGTTTAAGTACTTTAGTTAAAGTAAACGGGACATGGATCTATGGAGATAAAATTGAAGGATTTGATATTTCGTCAAAATCCTTTGATTTCACAACTACTAATAAGTTGGTTGTCAATCATGAGTTTAAAGGGGTTTACATTCTTGATATCAATGACAAGCTAAATTTAGTAGAAAACCTCTCTGTTGTACCAAGAATGGGTTATGACTCAAGTGTTTTTAATTATCAGGACAAGATTAAATATGCCTCGAATGAAGGTATATTTACAATTGATTTGGTTTCAAGTCAATTAAAAAAGGATTCGTTGCTGACCACACTTTTTTATCAAGAAGCGGATCCTGTTTTTGGCAGATTGATATCTGAAAAGGACCAGAAAAGATTGTGGGGTTTCTCCCCGGAGAATATTATTGTACTGGACCAGGATAGATTTGATGGTGTGCCAGAAAGAAGAAAGATTGGAATTCCGAAGTTTTTTCGTCAAAATCAAGGGCTTACAGGTTATGAGAATATCACTTTAAATAAAAAAGGGAACTATGTCATAGGAACAAATAATGGCTATGCGCTTCTGGACATGCTTAAATTTCAAAAAACTGAATTTACAATTCACATCAACTCTGTTCAGAAAAAATTTCAGAACAAAGAGAATGAGTATGTAAGCATTAAAGAACAGGGTAATTTTGATTTTGAAGAGAATAGTTTTATTGTTTCATTTAGTGTTCCATCTTACGACCAATACAGTGAGATTTCATATCAATATCAACTTGATGGCTTCTATGATGACTGGAGTAAATGGATGAGTGAGTCCAGTATCTCACTAGAAAATTTATCTTATGGGAATTATGAAATTCGCGTTAGAGCTAAGGTTGGTAATCAGCTTAGCAGTAATATTGCAAGCTATAAGTTTAAGATCAAAAAGCCTTGGTACCTTTCCAATTGGGCTATATTCCTGTATGTGTTTGTTTTTGCTCTATCCATGTTTATTGTCAATAGACTCTTTGTGAAATATTATAGAAATCAAAGGAACAAGTTGATTGAGGAAAACAAAAAGAAGATGGAGCTATCTCAATTAGAGAGTAAACAGGTGATTATGAAATTGAGAAATGACCGTCTTAGAAATGAGTTGGAAAGTAAGAACAGGGAGTTGGCAACCACGGCAATGAGCTTGATCAATAAGAATGAATTATTATTAGGGATTAAACATGATTTACTACAAATGGGAGATAAAGCTTCGAGGGATGAAGTCATCAAATTAGTCAATAATAATCTGAATAATAACAGTGACTGGGAATTTTTCAAAGAAGCATTTAATAATGCGGATAAAGATTTCTTGAATAAAATGAAAAACAAGCATCCTGAGCTTACAGCTAATGACTTAAAGTTTTGTGCATTTTTGAGGTTAAATCTTAGCTCAAAGGAAATAGCTCCTTTGTTGAATATCTCTGTAAGAAGTGTTGAAATTAAGAGGTATCGACTCAGAAAAAAAATGAAACTGGAGCATTCAGATAACTTAATTGACTACATTTTGGAAATCTAAACCCCTACAAGTGTTTCTAATATGCCAATTTTACTACAACATTACCACAACATCTGTCTAGAAGCTCCGTTCAGATTTTTAATTTCGATTTTTTTTTTCGGTTTTAATTTACACTTTAGTTTGTCCCTTGTATCCTTTGTTATATAGGGTAATTTATACTATTTTATCATTTATGTGTACTCAATTATCACTAGTTGTAGCTGTTTGTATGTTTTTTGTATAGGCTGAAAAAACAAAATTATGTCTGTCGTCATGTAACTTCCACCTTCAAAATTTTGTTATATGAAGTCAAAAATAATTTTACTTGTGTTCTTTTTTGCTGTAACGTTTGGATACGCTCAAAATGTTACGGTAACAGGAACAGTTTATGAGGATACTGATATGCCATTACCAGGAGTCAGTATTGTGATTAAAGGAACAACAACCGGAACCGCCACCGATTTTGATGGTAATTTTGTTCTGGATGATGTACCTATTTCTTCAGTCGTAGTTTTTTCCTATGTAGGGTTTCAGGATTATGAGGTTGTTATTGAAAATGACAATCCCATGACGATTACTCTTTTGGAAGATGCTGAAGCACTAGATGAAGTTGTATTAATTGGTTACGGCACACAAGCCAAAAAGGAAATCACCGGTGCCGTTGCTGTTGTTGGTTCGGAAACCATCGAAAAACTCAACCCTGTTAGAGTGGAACAGGCCCTGCAAGGGCAAGTTTCCGGTGTTAGTATCACAGCACAATCCGGATCACCGGGTAGTGCCTCAAACATCCGAATTCGTGGTGTAACAACCAATGGGAATAACAACCCTTTGATCCTTGTTGATGGTAACGTAATTGAGGATCTAAGTGTGATCAACCCAAATGATATTGAAAGCATTAATGTACTTAAAGATGCCACAGCAGGTATATATGGTGTTCGTGCAGCAAATGGGGTAATACTGATCACTACAAAATCAGGAGCCAAGAGTAGTCCTCTAAAATTTGAATTGGATACCTATGCCGGTATTCAGGAAACAACTAGAAAGATTCCAGTATTGAATGCCACAGAATATGGGGTAATTGTTAATGAGGCCTTTGTAGCTGGTGGAGACTCGCCACCTTTTTTGGACTTCACCAAATTAGGTCAAGGAACGAACTGGCAAAATGAAATTTTTCAGACTGCGCCCATTGCAAATATAAATTTTGCAGTGAATAAAGGATGGGAGGATTCAAAATTATCCGTCGGTACATCTTACCTAACACAAGATGGTATTGTTGGTGGAAGTGATGCTAATTTTAGCCGTTTTACAGGTAGGGTGAATTACAACCTTGACTTCTTTAAAAACTTTAAACTGAACACATCTTGGATCTATACCAATACAAATAGAAAAAACTTAATTGAAAATACGCTTGGATCGGTATTGTTCAATGCCTTGAACATGGCACCTAATTTAAATGTTAGAGATGAAAACGGAGAGTATACGCTTGCTGAAGGTCTTGGAAATGAAGTGATCAATCCACAAGCTCAAATAGACAATACTTACAATAAAACATACGTGGATAAAATAAGTGGAGCTATTGGATTAAATTATAGCTTCCTGGAACATTTTAGTGCAGAATCACGTTTTCAATTTAATTACTCTGAGGTATCAGGTAAGGTGTTTTCACCAGAAGTTTTTTATGGATCTGGAAAAGTATTTAACGTTACCAGAAATAACGTAACTGAATACCACAACATATATAGAGATTACACATGGGATAATTTACTGACCTACAAAAATTCGTGGGCAGATAGCCATAACCTAACCGCACTGCTTGCCATGTCTATTCGTCAGGAAACTGGAAAATTATCTGGTTTCACCGGTTTTGATATCCCTGATAACTCTTATGAAAATGCAAGTATCGAAAATGCTGATCCTGATTCTGTAATCGATAACTATCAGAATGGAGGTGATACATATGACACAAGATTATTATCCTACTTTACAAGAGCTCAGTACGATTATAAAGGCAAATATTTACTATCTGTAGTTTTAAGAAGGGACGCATCAACTAGATTTGGTCCTGAAAACAGGGTTGGATATTTTCCATCAGTTTCAGCAGGTTGGGTGATGACCGATGAATCTTTTCTGGAGAGCAATGCTTGGATGAACTTTTTAAAACTAAGAGTAAGTTACGGAATCGTCGGTAATGACAGGATTCCTGACTATGGATATGTTTCACTTTTAAATGGACAAGGAACATATGTACTTAATGATGAATTAATTTATGGTAAGGCAGAAGGAGCTTTGGCAAATCCTGAAATAAAATGGGAGAAACAAAAGACATTTGATGTTGGGGTAGATTTTAAATTCCTCGATAACAAATTCGATGTGACCATGGATTATTTCAATAAAACAACAGATGATTTATTGTTGGTACCTCAAGTTTCAGGGATCCTAGGTTCTGCAGCCCCAGGTTCAAGACCACCAATTGTAAACGCAGGTTCTGTAGAAAACAAAGGTTTTGAATTCTCCGTTTCATACAACGAAGATATTTCAGACGATTTCAGATTCAACATCAGTTACAATATGACCTATTTACAGAATAAGGTTTTGGCCGTTGCCGGAGAAAATGGTTTTGTTACCGGAGGTTCATTTGGAGTTGGTCAGGATCCACCATCCCGAATGGAAGTCGGTCAGCCCATAGGATATTTTTACGGACTTAAAACTGACGGTTTATTCCAAAATCAGTCAGAAGTGGATGCACATGCTGATCAAGTTAATGCTGCACCTGGAGATCTGAGATATGTTGATATCAATAAAGATGGTATAATTAATGAAGATGACAGAACGTACATCGGAGATCCTATTGCACCATGGACAATGGGGCTTAATCTTGGGATGAATTATAAAAACTGGGATTTTGGAGCATATTTCTTTGCGTCCTTAGGAAACGAGATCGTAAGAAACTATGAGCGAAATCAACCGTTAACCAACAGAAGTGTTTATTTCTTAAACCGATGGACAGGTGAAGGAAGTACTGATTCATTTCCCAGAGTAACTACCGGTGCAAATTCAAACAGTTTGTTTTCTGATTTTTATGTGGAAGACGCTTCTTATCTAAGAATTCAGAATATCCAGCTAGGATATACTTTCAATACAGATGAGTCAAAAGGTATAGACAAGTTCAGGATTTACGGATCAGTGAACAATGCCTACACATTTACAAAATATACAGGTTATGATCCTTCGGCTTCAACTGGAGCACCTATTGGAGGAGGAATAGATCAGGGATTTTATCCAATCCCAAGAACTTACATGCTTGGTCTAAATCTTAAATTTTAATAACTATGAAAACACTTAAATTAAAACCGATACTGTTATTATTCCTTTTTATAATGATTTCTTCATGTGGAGATGATTTTGTGGATGTTGATTCACCTGATCAAAACTCGGAAGTTTACTTTAATTCAGAAGGAGATTATCAGGACGCCTTATTAGGTGCATATGATCTATTACAGTCATCTTATATAAACGTAATGCTCGGCGAGATCGCTTCAGATAACACTTTTTCTGGAGGTGAAAGTGCAACCGACGTCATTGGAATTCAAGAAATTGATGACATGATACATACTCCGGTCAATCAGCAATTGAGAGATATATGGAGTTGGATGTATGCCGGAGTCAACCGTGCCAATTATATCATGGAGTTTCAGGATAAAACTGATTTTCCATCTAAAAATGAAGTTTTGGCGCAAGCACGTTTCTTGAGAGCCTATTATTATTTTGAATTGGTAAAATGGTTTGGAGATGTGCCATTGTCAGTTGACAAAAGGATTCAGTTTGGAGATCAGTTTGAATTGGAAAGAACACCAAAGGCTCAAGTTTTTGCTCAAATTGAGCAGGATCTGATTTTTGCCGCAGCCAATTTACCGGTTGATTGGGAAGAGTCTGAAACAGGAAGAGCTACCAAAGGGGCAGCAAATGCGCTTTTAGGAAAAGCATATTTGTATCAGGAAAAATTTAATGACGCAGCGGCTGCATTTGACCAAGTGATAGCCGGACCTTATGATTTGGTAACTGATTACAATTCAATTTTTGAACAAGAAGGAGAGAATAACATAGAATCTGTATTCGAGATTCAATACACTGATAAAGAAGGAGCCGGATTTGGATGCCTGCAGTGTAGTGAAGGTAATGTAGCGGTAGGTTTTAATGGGATCAGAAATTACTCAGGACCTCTTTTTGAATCTGGTTTTAGTTTTAATGTACCCACCCAAAAGGCAGTTGACCAGTTTGATGAAGACGATGTGAGAAAGGATGTAGCTGTACTTGATATAGATGCCTGGTCGGCATCAAATGGTGCTACATTTTCGGTTGGTTTTAAACATACCGGATACTACAATAGAAAGTATATAGCGCGTCAAGGAGATTTAAATACACCTGATGCAAACCTTACCAATCCTAATAACTACAGATCGATTCGATTTGCTGACGTTCTTTTGATGGCTGCAGAGGCTTACAACAGAGGTGGCTTAGGGGATGAAATTGCGAAAGGATATTTGAACCGTGTGAGAGTTCGAGCGGGGTTGTCTGAAATTACAGAAACCGGGCCTGCATTAACAGCTGAAATTTATCAGGAAAGACAAGTGGAACTTCTAGGAGAAGGTCATCAGTTCTTTGATTTGGTAAGAACAGGCAGAGCAGCGCAAGAAATACAAGGATTTACAAGTGGAAAAAATGAGTTGTTTCCAATTCCTTCCATAGAAATAGAATTAGCAGGAAATCGTTGGGCACAAAACCCAGGTTATTAAAAACATATAAAAAGAAAAATGATGAAATATTTAAAAACCCTTTTAGTATTAATTTTATTCGGAGCAGCATTTGTTGCTTGTGAAGAAAATGAAATTTCTTACGCTTTTCAAGAAATTTCAGCACCAACAAATGTAACTGCTAGTTTTGAAGTGACTCAAGACGATACAGGTTTGGTTACAGTAACTCCGTCAGGTGAAGGAGCTGAATCATTCAAAATTTATTGGGGAGAGTCAGCTGGTGAAAATCCAGAAGTTGTTACACCCGGAGGATCTCTTGATCATACTTATGCAGAAGGAGAATACAAAGTCAGAGTAGTTGGTGTTGGATCAACAGCGCTAACTAGTGAATATCAACAAATGCTCACAATCTCTTTTAGTGCGCCTGAAGATCTTGAGGTTACAATAGATCAAAGTTCACCAAATCCAAAATTGATAAAAGTGAGTGCAACAGCGGTTAATGCATCTTCGTATGATGTGTATTTTGGTGTTGCAGAGGACGAAGAACCAACGCAACTAATGCCAGGTGAGACTCTTGAATATACATACGAAGAGACAGGTGACTATACTGTTAGAGTTGTTGCCAAAGGAGCCGGACAGGCAACTTTAGAATATACAGAAGAGATTACCATAGCAGAAGCTTCAGGTGCAATTGCATTGCCAATTACATTTGATGATCCTACAGTGAATTATGCTGCAAATATTGAAGGCGCTTTCAGTGTCGTTGATAATCCAGCACTAGGAGGAGCGAATGATGTTGCTTCTAAAGTAGGCGCCATTGAAAATGCAGGTAATGCTTATGAAGCTATTGTGGTTAATCTAGGTACACCTGTAGATTTTAGTTCTAATAAGAAGATTACCGTGAAGTTATGGTCAACAGCTGCTATGCCGATCGCAATGAAGTTTGAAGGAGGAGTAGATGGAGAACGTGAAAATGAAGTAGTAGTACAACATGGAGGAACAGGTTGGGAAGATTTAGCTTTTGACTATGCAACTGATGCTGCGAAAAGTTATATCGATGGAAGCCAAGGTGTTGGAGAGCCTTTTGTGCCAACAGGGAAGTATGCAAAAATGGTCATCTTTGTTGATTTTGGACCAAACCCAACGGCAGGGACGTTTTATATTGATGATATAGTTCAGGAAAACCTGAATACAACGCCACTTGAACTTCCAATTAGTTTTGATGATGCATCTGTAGATTATGTTGGATCGTCAGAAGGCAGTTTTAGCGTAGTAGAAAACCCTGCACCAGGAGGAGCCAACAATGTTGCTTCTAAAGTAGGAGCTATAGTAAATGCAGGAGCAGCCTATGAGGCGGTAGTTTTGAATTTGGATGTGCCAGTTGATTTCAGTGGTAATAAGACAATTACTATGAAACTATGGTCATTAGCTGCACACCCAATCTTAATGAAGTTTGATCTTGGGGTCAATGGAGAACGTCAGAATGAAGTATTGGTAAATCATGGTGGAACAGGATGGGAAGATTTGACTTTTGATTTTGCAAACAATGCAACAAAAAGTTATATAGATGGTAACCAGGGAGCAGGAGAACCTTTTGTTCCGACGGGTCAATATGCTAAGATGGTGATCTTTGTTGATTTTGGACCAGCTCCAACAGCCGGAACATTCTATATTGATGATATAGTGCAAGAAGGAGCATCAGTAGCGTGTACTGCAGAAATGGATGAAAATATCGATCCCGCTGCAGGAGATATCAACTGGACATTCAAATCCAAAGATATTGATCATAGTTTTGAGCCTTTTGGTGATATTGAATCTGAAATTGTAGATAATCCAAATGCTTCTGGTATCAATGAAAGTTGTAATGTACAGAGTTATATTAAAACTGCAGGTTGTCAAACATGGTCTGGAGTTGGTAAAGGTTTAGCTAATGCAATAGACCTTACAAGCACGCCTAATAAGGCATTTAAATTAATGGTATATGGAGAATCAAAAACTACAAAAGTAACCTTGCAGTTAGAGTTTGAGCCATTTCCAAATACAGACCCGCTTGTTGCAATCGATCAAGAAATGACTAAAGTTGGAGAGTGGGAAGAATTGACTTTCGATTTCTCAGCGCATTCGGATAAGACTTTCAAAAGTATTATAGTTTATTTTGACAGGGACAATGCTTGTGATGATGCAGTTTATTATTTTGATAATCTTAAACAAGTTGCAGGAGATGGTGGAACTAACCCTCCAGCTGCCGGACCAACAAGTTTCCCTATTGATTTCGAAACTGCAGAAACAGGAGCTAGTTCAAAATTTGATGTTTTTGAAGCAGATACACCTGCACTTGAAGTTATTGCTAACCCTGATATGTCTGCTGCAAATAACTCTGCCACAGTAGCTAAATTTACAGCGCCATTTGGTGGAGCGGATTATGCAGGAACTGTTACATTATTAAAAGACAAATTTACTTTAGATGCAACGAACAGTGCTGTTTCTATCATGGTGTGGAAATCTGTTATTAGTGATGTTGGAATTAAATTTGAATCAGATAAGGCTTCCACTGGAGAGATTAAAATAAAAAACACCAAAATCAATGAATGGGAAGAGATTATTTTTGATTTTTCAGGAAAGATCGGAGAGGCTAGTTCTACAGATATAGATGCAATCGTTATTTTCCCTGATTTTGATGCTAGAACTCAGGATAACATTGTGTATTTTGATAATATAACATTGTCTGCATCTACCGGTGGTGGAGGTTCAGGTCCAGATTCATCTGCCCCTATACCTTCAGCGAAAGCCTCTGATGTAAAATCAATTTTTAGCGACAGCTATGATGACGTGGCGGGAACAGATTTTTTTCCAAATTGGGGTCAGAGCACAACCTATGAACAAATTGATCTTATGGGTGATGCGGCGATCAAATATGCTAATCTAAATTATCAAGGTATATCTATTGGATCTCCTGTAGATGCTACTGGTTCTGAAAGTATTCATATTGATGTATGGTCGGATGACTATGCAGTTGTTCCTTTCTTTTTAATAAGTTCAGGTTCTGGAGAAAAGAGTGTGAATCTTTCAGTTGAACCTAACAAATGGAATAGTATTGATGTTCCATTGAGTGCATTCACTGATCAAGGATTGACAGTAAATGATATTATTCAATTCAAATTTGACGTGCAACCTGATAATGGAGGAACCATTTATATTGATAATCTTTATTTCGAGGCAAGTGATTCAGGAAGCTCAGCTTCATTTGAGTTGCCGGTTACGTTTGATGATGCGGATGTAGATTATACTGGATCAATAGAGGGTAACTTTAGTGTTGTTGATAATCCGGCACCGGGAGGAGCAAATAATGTTGCTTCCAAAGTTGGAGCCATTGAAAATGGAGGAGAGCAATATGAAGCAGTCGTATTGAATTTGGATACGGCTGTTGATTTCAGCACCAATAAGGTTATTAAAATGAAATTATGGTCAACCTCTTCATTACCAATTTTATTGAAATTTGAAGGCGGTGTTAATGGTGAAAGACAAAATGAAGTATTGGTGACGCATGGCGGAACCGGATGGGAAGAATTAACTTTCGATTTTGCTAACAATGCCACAAAAAGCTATATTGATGGTAGTCAAGGTGCAGGAGAATCTTTTGTGCCAACAGGTCAATATAAAACCGCAGTAGTATTTGTTGATTTCGCAGGTACAACAGCAGGAACATTCTACATGGATGATTTAATTCAAGAATAAGAAAATAAAATATAACGATATGAAGACTATATTTAAAAACATATTTTATTTCCTCATCATTCTGAGTATGAATGGATGTCAGGAAGATGAACCAAAGTTGGAAACACTTTTGGTTCCTACAAACCTGAATATCAGTACCCAGGTATTTGATGATGAGTCAGGTAAAGTAACAGTGACGGCAACAGCGGACAATGCGCTAACAATGCATGTTGTTTTCAAGGAAAATGCAGATCCAGTAGTTGTTAGCCCGGGTGAGCCGGCCGAATACCAGTATATCAAATCTGGAGATTATTCACAGATCATTACAGTTATAGCCTATGGTCCTGGAGGAATTGCTTCTTCAAAGACCATCTCGATTGATCTTTCTGTAAGACTGTTAATTGACCCTGAAATTTTGAGAAAAATTGGTGGTGACGGCAGTAAACGTTGGGTTTGGAACAAGGAAGAAGAAGGGCACTGGGGAGCAGATGCTGCTTTTAATGATGAAAACAATGGTTATAAAGCGCCTCCAAATTCTATTAATCC
>JAAESS010000295.1 GCA_024229195.1 Flavobacteriales bacterium
AAAGATATCCTGAGCGAAGTGGAAGCTGAAAACGATGAATTGGTCTACGATCCTGTCGGTTTAGAGCGGGTTGAAAGTCGTTTACAGCTACTTTATGATTTACAGAAAAAACATCAGGTGTCAACTATAGACCAATTGATAGAGGTTCATGAGGCTTATCAGTTAAAAATTGAGGTTGTTGATAATGCCGATGAGGCGATCAGCAAGAAAACGATTCAGATTAAGGAAGCTGAAGAACGACTTGATGAATTATGCGCTGAACTGCATGATCGAAGAGAAAAATCCATTCCTCAGTTTTCTGATCAAATTGAGAAATCATTGGCAGGCCTGGAAATGAAAAATACAAGATTTAGAGTTGATTTGACCAAAACGACCGATTATATGTTTAACGGATCGGATCAGTTACAATTCTTAATGTCATCCGATAAAGGAAAAACCTTTGAAAATATGAAGAAGGTAGCCTCGGGTGGAGAGATGTCAAGAATAATGCTTGCAGTAAAATCGATCTTATCAAAATATTCAAATTTACCGGCTATTATTTTTGATGAAATCGATACTGGTGTATCAGGTGAGGTTTCGAACAGAATTGCAGAGTTAATGTTGGCGATGTGTAATAATATGCAGGTTATTACCATAACACATCTTCCACAAGTAGCAGCAAAAGGTCATCATCATTATAAAGTTTATAAAAAAGAACAGGAAGGCGTAATTTCATCAAATATCAGGAGGCTCAATGATGACGAGCGCCTGGTAGAATTGGCGGAAATGCTTGGAGGAAGTCATATCACAGAATCTGCAATAGCTCATGCAAAACAGTTATTGTCATAATATTCATGTAAAAATAATCTATTAACTTTGCCGCTGTTTAAATGAAAATTTAGAATCACCTTAACACAATATTTAAATACTTATTTATGTACAATCTATTAAAAGGAAAAAAAGGAATCATATTTGGAGCTTTGAACAAAGACTCAATTGCATGGAAGGTTGCCGAAAGGGCTCATGAGGAAGGCGCAACTTTTGTTCTGACAAATGCCCCTATTGCAATGAGAATGGGTGAGATCAACAAGTTAGCTGCTGATACAGGTTCTGAGATCATTCCGGCTGATGCAACTTCAATGGAAGATCTGGATAATTTGGTAGAGAAATCTATGGAGATTTTAGGTGGAAAAATTGATTTTGTTCTTCATTCAATTGGTATGTCGATCAACGTGAGAAAAGGAAAGCATTATACAGCATCCAATTACGATTTTACACACAAGGGTTTTGACGTTTCTGCTTTGTCTTTTCACAGAGTGATGAATGTACTTTATAAGAAAAATGCGATGAATGAATGGGGCTCAATAGTTGCACTTACCTATATGGCAGCTCAAAGGGTTTTTCCTGATTATAATGATATGGCTGATAATAAGGCATATCTGGAATCTGTTGCCAGAAGTTTTGGTTATTTCTTTGGGCGTGACCATAAAGTACGTGTCAATACAATTTCACAGTCACCAACGCCAACTACCGCAGGAAGCGGTGTAAAAGGATTCGGAGGGTTTTTAAGTTATGCTGAAAAAATGTCGCCTCTTGGAAACGCTTCAGCATTAGAATGTGCAGATTATACCTTGACACTTTTTTCTGATCTTACAAAGAAAGTTACGCTCCAAAATCTATACCATGATGGAGGTTTCTCAAATATGGGAATCAGTGACGTCATCATGGATGATTTTATGGGTGAGGAGGAATAATAAATTCAAAATTAAATGAAATATAATCTTCGGGAAATTTTTGAGCAGATCTTAATTTTCCCGATTTTTTTTTAAAATTTTACTGAAACTAATTACATATTGCGTTTTTCTATAATCATACCGGTTTATAATAGGCCAGAGGAACTTGAAGAGTTGCTGCAAAGCCTTGTGTTACAAAAACCGTTTAAGAATCCTGAAATAATTGTAGTTGAAGACGGTTCCTCAAAAACAAGTAGTTCTGTTGTCAAAAAATTTGATGAGACCTTGAATATTAAGTATTGCTTTAAGAAGAATTCAGGACCGGGAGATAGCAGAAACTATGGGATGGAGCGTGCCTCTGGAGATTATTTTATCCTATTGGATTCAGATTGTATTCTCCCAAATGATTATCTCGCTATTGTCGCATCTTCTCTTGAAAAGAATTTCACAGATGCCTTTGGAGGACCGGATGCTGCTCATGAAAGTTTCAGTAGTTGGCAAAAAGCAATCAATTATAGCATGACCTCATTTCTTACGACAGGTGGCTTAAGAAATAAAGAAACAGCTTCAAAAAAGTTCCAGTTGAGAAGCTTTAATATGGGCATGTCGAAAAAGGCATTTAGATTGATAGATGGGTTTTCAAAACAACGTATTGGAGAGGATATTGATTTGAATTTTAAGCTTCTAAAAAAAGATTGCACAACTCATTTGATTCCGGAAGCCTTTGTTTTTCATAAAAGACGAGCCTCTTGGTTGTCTTTTTTTAAACAGACTAATAATTTTGGAGCAGCGAGGCCGATATTGAATAAAATACATCCGGGTTCGTTCAAATTGACTTATTGGTTTCCTTCTTTATTTTTGATCGGGTTTGTGGCGTCATTTTTATTATTGTATTTAAACATAATATCAGCTGCACTTGTTTTTCTAATATACACTTTGGCTGTACTTCTTGATTCTTTTTCAAAAACAAAAAGTTTGGCAGTGGCATTTAACAGTATACTCGCGGTATATGTTCAGTTTTTCGGATATGGATCAGGTTACCTCAGGTCTTTTTTCAGATTGTACATAAGACGTATGGATATCAAAGCAGCATTTCCTGGAATGTTTGCCTAGTTGATATTTATTGAGTCCTAATTTTCATTAAATTTGCACGAGATAAAGAAGCAAATGAAATACGTAGAAAATATTTTGAAAACCATCGGAAATACACCAATGGTTAAACTAAATAAAATTGTTGAAGAAGTAGACGCTCTGGTTCTGGCAAAAGTAGAAACTTTTAATCCTGGAAATTCAGTGAAGGACAGGATGGCTCTCAAAATGATTGAGGATGCAGAAACTTCAGGTCTGTTGAAACCGGGTGGTACCATCATCGAAGGCACCTCGGGAAACACAGGGATGGGTCTTGCCATTGCAGCAAATATCAAAGGCTATAAATGTATTTTTGTGATTGCTGATAAACAATCCAAAGAAAAAATTGATATTTTACGGGCTTTGGGTGCAGAGGTGGTCGTTTGCCCGACTCATGTTGAGCCGGAAGATCCAAGATCTTATTATTCAGTTTCCAGAAGATTGTCTGAAGAAACTCCGAACTCTTGGTATGCACTTCAATATGATAATCTTTCCAATTCGGCGGCTCATTATGAAAGTACCGGTCCGGAAATTTGGGAACAGACCGATGGTAAAGTCACGCATTTTGTTGTAGGTGTTGGTACTGGTGGTACTATTTCAGGTGTCGGAAAATACCTGAAAGAGAAAAACCCTGCTATTAAAATCTGGGGTATTGATACTTATGGTTCAGTATTCAAGAAATACCACGAAACAGGAGTTTTTGACCAAAATGAAATTTACTCCTATATAACCGAAGGTATCGGAGAAGATATACTGCCAAAAAATGTAGACTTTGATATCATTGATGGTTTTGAAAAAGTAACTGATAAGGATGGTGCCGTTTATACGAGGAAATTAGCAAGAGAAGAAGGAATATTTGTTGGGAATTCTGCCGGGTCGGCAATAAAAGGGGTTTTGCAGCTAAAAGAACATTTCACAAAGGATGATGTAGTTGTTGTATTATTTCATGATCACGGAAGTCGCTATGTTGGTAAAATGTTTAATGATGACTGGATGAGGGAACGAGGATTTCTCGATGAAAATATAACTATCGCAGAAGATCTAGTCAAGAATAAAAAGGGAGGTAAACTTGTTTCAGTTAAAACTGAAGAGCTGGTCTCTCACGCGATCGAGCGCATGCGTAAATATGAAATATCTCAGCTTCCTGTAGTTGATGCTGATGGTTTTGTAGGCTCTTTAGACGAAAGTCAATTGTTCAGGTTATATTTTGAGGATAAACAGATTGCAGACAAACCTATTAAGGATGTCATGAGTAAGCCTTATCCGGTAGTCAAAAAGAATGTTTCAGTTGAGAAAATATCATCTTTGATCCATAAAAATAACCAAGCTGTTATTGTAGATGCAGGAAATGATGAATATCATATTATTACAAAGCATGATATCATTAGAGTCATTCACTAATCCTGGGATTATCAATCATACGAAGGATACCAATTTCTTAATCTAACTTCTATATCAGTATTTTCATCGTTGACAAGTGTCTTAAAAACTTCGGTGTCACTCATATCTGGATTCCCTCTGTAATGATATGGATATACAATACCGGGTTTAAATTCTAATACGGCACTTGCAGCTTCTTTTACATCCATGGTATAGGGCAAATTCATACAGACAAAAGCGATATCAACATCTTTTAGATTTCGCATTTCTTCAATACCCGCAGTATCACCTGATATATACACATTTTTCCTTCCCATTTGCAGAAGGTAGCCATTTCCTCTCCCTTTGACATGTTTGGCATCATCTGCTATCGGCAGATTATACATTGGTATGGCTTTGATATGAATCCCTAAGAGCTTTTTGTCATCACCATTGGCCAGAATATGTAACTGACTCTGATATTTTTCTGACATCTTATCTGCAACCGCTTGAGGAACTATGATAGGAGTGTCATTGATCTCCAAAGCATCTAATGTACCTTCATTTAAGTGATCTCCGTGGATGTCAGTGATCAAAATAAGATCTGGTTTTGCCATGCCTTTAAAAGCTTTAGCACCTCCATAAGGATCAACATAAATTATTTTCTCATTGAATTGCATCACAAGAGTTCCGTGTAAAATCGGTTGAATGGTAAGATCTCCTTTTTTGGTTTTGAAGTTATCTGCTTCAGGTCTTTGAGAAAATATAAAAAGGGCTGAAAATGCACAAAATAGCGTACAAAATATTTTTTTTGACATGTTTTAAGATTTTAAGTGATGTTAAAATATTTTTTTAACCTCAATTTTTAGATAAGAAATTGCAGCACTGGTTGGGCCATCATTTTTACCCAGATTAGCAAGAATGTCTTCTCTTAATTGCTCTGCAGTTTCTACTTCTTTTTTCGCCGCTGTACTGCGGATAATTTTAATGATCAGGTTTTTTGAGGTTACTACGGCCTTCCAGGCTGTTTCTGATACATAGATCTGCTGTGACAAATTATGTTCGTATTCCTGTTCAACGATACTGATCAATTTATGACTGTATTTTTCGGGATCTTTTCCTGTGGGTTTGATCCGAATCAATAGCTTATTCAATGAAATTCTCTCTAAAAATAAAATAAGTCTTTCAAAGGCCTGCAAACGAAGGGGTAAGGCTTGACTTTGACTTTCTTTTCGAAGCAAATAATTTCGTCGCTTGTCTTCGTTAGCGGTATGGTATTTAAAAAAATACAGGGCAACAAGGCCTGTGACCACGGCAGGTAAGGTGTAGGATAACAATTCAATAATCTTAGTCAGATCCATATATAGAAATTTGAGTTCCAAATATAGCTTATGTAACTATCATTACAAAGCCCATGTAAGATGATATTTGTCACAATTAATTGTAACCTATGACACTAAATTTGATATTAATTAACAGATCGCTCAGGTCTAAAGATGAATTGATCTTTACCAAAGATGATTCCAATTTAATTTAGATCACAGGCTTCAAATTTAATCATTATGATACACAAATCGATCAAACTATTTTTAATACTATTTAGCAGTATGGCTATCGCTCAAACAGGGCATCTGATGCAGGGTGTTGGAGCAGTAAACATGTCAATGGGTGGTGCTGCTACAGCGCAACCTCTTGATATTAGTGGTACTATGCAATGGAATCCGGCAGCACTTTCTGTGTTCGACGGTTCAATTTTAAAATTTGATATTGGAGCTTTCGAAGGAGTTCCTGAATTATCATCGTCTCTTCCTGCAGGAATGCTGGGTCAGGGAGCACCAGGTACATTTGGTAAAACGAAATCTGAATTGGGTTATATGCCAATGCCCGCGATTGGTTTTGCATGGGGTAAAGAAGACTCAAAACATACTTTTGGTATTTCAGCTTTTGGTATTAGTGGTTTTGGAGTAGATTTTCCACAAGAAACTAATTTACCGGTTGGTTCTGATGGCAATCCAAATCCTAATTGGGATCCAAACAGCTCAAATGCTATTTTATATCCTCAAAATCTGATGGGCTTTGGAAATTTACATTCTGAATATATGCTCTTGCAAGTAGGATTTACTTGGGCTTATAATTTCTCAGAAAAATTCTCGATTGGTTTGCAACCAACGTTTAACTATTCTTCTTTGATTTTAGAACCGAACCCTCTTGCCAGACCAAGTCAAACCAAAGGGTATCCAATTAGTGAATCAGCATCTGCAATCGGTTTTGGTGGACAGATAGGATTGTTCTATGATTCCTTAAACGGATTTAAAATTGGTGCTTCATATAAGACGCCACAGTATTTTTCAGAACTTGATTTTAAAAATACTTATTTAGATGGATCGTCTGCTGATAATGTGAAATTTACGATGAACTATCCGGCAATTTATTCTATCGGTCTAGGTTATTCAAAAGGGATTGTAGATATCGCTTTAGATTATCGTTATGTAGATTATGAGAGTACAGAAGGATTTGAAAAATACGGATGGGAAACTCAATTGAATCCTATGATAAGACAAGAAATTCCGACAGGTGCAGTAAATGGATTCGGCTGGCAAAATATTTCTGTCGTGTCTGCAGGGCTGCAATTAAAAGCCATTAACAGATTGCCATTGAGATTCGGTTATACCTACAGTTCTAACCCTATTCAGGATGAATTAACCTTCTTTTCCACACCGGCTACGGCGATTATAGCCCATGCTTTTCAATTTGGTTTAAGTTATGAGGTGAGTGATGCATTTAGAATTGATGCGGTTTATCATTATGGTATGAGTGATGGTAAAACAAGTGGAAACTTATTGAATCCAACACCGGCGATGGACTTTAATGGTGATGGTTTTCCTGACGGACCATGGGATGCGGATAATAATCCTTTAGGGAAGATTCCTGGATCAGAAGTTGCATATGAAATGACCACTCAAATGTTTATGCTTGGATTGAATTTTAATCTTGGAGGAAAAGATACAGATGGAGATGGCGTAAAAGATAAAGATGATATGTGCCCTGAAGTGGCCGGATTAGAACAATTTAATGGTTGCCCTGATACAGATGGCGATGGTATACAAGATTCTGAAGACAAATGTCCTAAGGAAGCAGGTTTAGCTAAGTATAATGGTTGTCCTGATTCTGATGGAGATGGTTTTATAGATTCAGAAGATATGTGCCCTGAGGTAGCTGGATTAGAACAATTTAACGGTTGTCCTGATACTGACGGAGATGGTGCTATGGATTCTCAAGATGAATGCCCAAATGAAGCAGGTCCTATTGAAAATAAAGGATGTCCATTAGTGGATACAGACGGAGACGGTGTCCCTGATGATCAAGATAATTGTCCAAATGTTGCTGGTTCTTCTTCAAACTTCGGTTGTCCGGAAGTAACTGAAGCAGTGCAAAAAGAAATTACAGATTTGGCAAGAGCCATTTACTTTACAACGGGTAAAGATTCTTTTACGGATGAAACACAGATCAGACTTGAAGGTATTGATAGAATTCTAGCTGAATATACAGCTTCACAATTTGTAGTTGAAGGTCATACAGATAGTACAGGGAGTGATAAGATCAACAACAAATTATCTCAAAAAAGAGCTGATGCAGTCATGAATTATTTGATTGAAAATGGCTTCCCTGCAGAAAATATTGAAGCAGTAGGTTTTGGTTCTGCAAAACCTATTGGTGATAATACTACTTCTAAAGGTCGTCAGGCTAATAGAAGGGTTGAGATATACACAAAGGAATAAGAGATAGATCATCTTTTAAAAAACCGCTTTTTTAAAGCGGTTTTTTTTTGACAAAATGTCAATAACTTTTATTGCCGTTCATTAATAACCATTGTATTTTTGAAGAAAAACAGAGAAGGAGTGAGTAATTACCTAGACGAGTTAAATGAGGCGCAAAAAGAAGCGGTTCTTCAAAGAGAAGGACCGATGATCATCATTGCAGGAGCCGGATCTGGTAAAACCAGAGTTTTAACTTATAGAATTGCTCATTTGATGAAAAATGGGGTAGATCCGTTTAATATTTTAGCGCTTACTTTTACCAACAAGGCAGCTAGAGAAATGAAAACCCGTATCGCAGGCGTCGCAGGACCAAGTGAGGCTAAAAATTTATGGATGGGTACTTTTCACAGTGTCTTTGCAAGAATACTGAGAAGTGAGGCAGATAAATTGGGTTATCCATCCAATTTTACAATTTATGACACACAGGATTCCGTGAGACTGATTTCATCCATCATAAAGGAATTACAGCTAGAAAAAGACAAATATAAACCCAAGCAGGTTTTAGGAAGGATCTCTCAATTTAAAAATAGTCTGATCACGGTAAGGGCCTATTATCAGAATCCGGAAGTAATGGAGGCAGATAAAATGTCTGGCAGACCTAAAATTGGTACAATCTATAAGGAATATGTGGATCGCTGTTTTAAAGCCGGGGCCATGGATTTTGATGACCTACTTTTAAGAACCAATGAGTTACTGACCAGGTATCCTCAGGTGTTGGCAAAGTATCAAGATAGATTCCGATACATTTTAGTGGATGAGTACCAGGATACAAATCATTCTCAATATCTCATTGTAAGGGCACTGGCAGATAGATATCAAAATATTTGTGTTGTAGGAGATGACAGTCAGAGTATTTATGGATTTAGAGGGGCGAATATTCAGAATATCCTCAATTTTCAAAAAGATTATGATGATGTCAAGATTTTTAAACTCGAACAGAATTATCGATCATCGAGCAACATAGTTCAGGCCGCCAACAGTGTAATTGATAAGAACAAAACAAAACTGGATAAAGAAATCTGGACCTCAAATCAGAATGGTGAACTGATCAAAGTAATGCGCACATTTTCTGAAGGGGATGAGGGTCGTTTTGTAGCAAGTTCTATTTTTGAGAACAAGATGCAGCATCAGTTGCCAAACAATAACTTTACCGTTCTTTATCGTACCAATGCACAATCAAGAGCGATAGAAGACGCTTTAAGAAAGAAAAATATAAAGTATAAGATCTATGGTGGATTGTCATTTTATCAGAGAAAGGAGATCAAAGACACCCTGGCCTATCTCAGACTATTGATCAATCCCAATGATGAAGAGGCTCTTAAAAGGGTGATCAATTATCCCGCAAGGGGCATTGGTCAGACAACTATTGACCGACTTGTCATTGCTGCGAATCAACAAAATATATCAATTTTCGAGCTGTTATTTCAGTTGGATAGTCTTCCGATCAATATCAATTCTGGTATCAAAGCGAAGCTTGTGAATTTTAGAGATATGATCAGGAGTTTCCAGATAGAATCCCAAACCAAAAACGCATTTGAGGTGGCTGATCTTGTGATCAAGAAAACCAGATTGATCAGAGATATCGAAAGTGAAGGTACTCCTGAGGCGATCAGCAGAGTTGAAAATGTGCAGGAGCTGATGAATGGGATCAAAGATTTTATTGAGGAGCAAAAAGAAAAAGAAGAAGATGCATCTCTTGCATTTTTCCTCGAAGATGTAGCCTTAGCTACAGATTTTGATCAGGAAAAAGATGATGTTCCGAGGGTGTCACTTATGACCATTCATTTGGCCAAAGGATTGGAGTTTCCTTATGTTTACATTGTCGGACTGGAGGAGAATCTTTTTCCATCTGCCATGAGTATGAATACCAGAAGTGAAATTGAAGAAGAACGCAGACTTTTCTATGTGGCCCTCACAAGAGCAGAGAGTCAAGTTTATCTGTCCTATGCCCAGTCAAGATACCGTTGGGGAAAGTTAATCGATTGTGAGCCGAGTCGTTTCCTGGAAGAGATTGACGAAAAATTTATTGATTATATCGCACCTAGAAAGGAACAAGCAAGAAGCAATACCTTTATTGATAAAGATATTTTTGGCAGTCCTGATCAAAACAAGATCAGATTCAAGAAGCCAATTCAAAAGAAGGTTGAGAAATTTGTCAAGAAGCCATCGGTTAAACCTGTAAAAACAATTCCTCCTAAACATCTTAAAAAAGTTACTGATGTAGGTGGCAGTTCTAATCTATTTGATAGTAATCTTACAGAAGGGAATACAGTTGAGCATGCTAAATTTGGCAGGGGACAAGTGCTTTCTATTGAAGGTACGGGCAATAGTAAAAAGGCTGAGATCAAATTTGATTCTGGCGACACAAAGAAGTTATTACTGCAATTTGCAAAGTTGAAGATTATTGGCTAATTACTTGCTTGGGTCATCAAAATAATTGTTACTTTGCAACAATAAAGAATTTTAATTAAAAGTTGATTTAAAGAATCTAAAGGATGGATTTAGAATATAATTCGGACAGGGAGCATTTGATAATTCCTGAATATGGAAGACACATTCAAAAACTTGTCAATCATTGTATCAAATTGGAAGATAAAGAAGTAAGAAACACGATGGCTAAGGCTATTGTTCATGTGATGGGGAATATGCAGCCTCACCTAAGAGATGTTCCTGATTTTCAACATAAACTATGGGATCAGTTATTTATCATGTCTGATTACAATCTTGATGTTGAAACACCTTATCCGAAACCTGAAAGGGAGGTTCTGCAGGCCAAACCAGACGCCATGGCTTATCCAAAGTCTGCCTCTAAATACAGATTTTATGGTAATAATATCCAGATCATGATTGACACGGCGCTTACCTGGGAAGAAGGTGAGATGAAAGAAGCCTTGGTCTATACCATTGCAAATCACATGAAAAAGTGCTATTTGAATTGGAATAAAGACACTGTAGATGATGAAGTGATTTTCAGTCATTTAAGCGAGTTGTCCGGCGGTGCTTTAAAGCTTAAGGAAAATGAAACGTTGTCAGATTCTAAAAATTTACTTAGAAAAAAGCCCTCGAAAAATTTTCAAAAATCCAATCAAAAACAAGGTAAAAAGAATTATAGAAAAAGGTAATTTCTTAAATTAAAATCGCTAATGTCAATATTTAAAATTGAAGGAGGACATCGTCTAAAAGGTGAAATCGTTCCTCAGGGTGCAAAAAATGAGGCACTTCAAATTATTTGCGCAACACTGTTAACAGCATCTAAAATTACGATCAGTAATATTCCTGACATTAGAGATGTAAATAAGCTCATCTTCATATTAGGAGAGCTTGGAGTGAAAATTGAAAAACTCGATAGAAATACATATACTTTTCAGGCTGATGATATCAATTTAAAATATCTCGAGTCTCAAAATTTTAAAAAGGATGGAAGTTCTCTCAGAGGTTCTATTATGATCGTCGGTCCATTGCTTACAAGATTTGGTAAAGGATATATTCCTAGACCAGGAGGTGATAAGATTGGTCGTAGAAGACTTGACACCCATTTTGAAGGTTTTATAAAATTAGGAGCCACATTTAGATATAATCGTGAGGAGTCTTTTTATGGTGTTGAGGCCGAAGAATTGCATGGTACTGAGATGCTTCTCGATGAAGCTTCTGTAACTGGTACTGCAAATATTTTGATGGCAGCTGTATTGGCAAAAGGTGAGACCATCATTTATAATGCAGCTTGTGAGCCTTATATTCAGCAATTGTCCAAGATGTTGGTAAGTATGGGTGCAGACATCGATGGAATTGGATCAAACAGACTGATCATACAAGGAGTTGAAGAACTAGGCGGTTGCGATCATCGTGTATTGCCGGATATGATAGAGATAGGGAGTTGGATAGGTGTCGCGGCAATGACTCAATCAGAATTGACCATAAAAGATGTGAGTTGGAAAGATCTTGGGCTTATTCCGAATGTATTCCGAAAGTTGGGGATCAATCTGGAGCAGGTCAATGATGATATATATATTCCTGCGCAGGAGAGCTATGAAATTCAGGGCTATCTAGATGGTTCAATTTTAACTGTTTCTGACGCACCATGGCCAGGTTTTACACCTGATTTACTGAGTATTGTTTTAGTGGTTGCTACTCAGGCAAAAGGAAGTGTGTTGATACATCAAAAAATGTTTGAAAGTAGGTTGTTCTTTGTCGATAAACTTATTGATATGGGTGCTAAGGTTATACTATGTGACCCTCACAGAGCAACCGTAATAGGAATGAACCATCAGTCTAGTCTAAAAGCTACAACAATGAGTTCACCTGATATCAGAGCTGGTATTTCCTTACTTATAGCTGCTTTGTCTGCGAAAGGAACTAGTATTATTCACAATATTGATCAGATTGATCGAGGTTATGAAAATATTGATGAACGTTTGCGTGCTTTAGGTGCAAAAATCGAAAGAATCGAAAATACTTTTTAAAAGAAATTTCAAACTACTTATTAGATTTGTGACAATATGACACACTTAAACACTTGGCAAGTAATTTGCTTATTAGGTGTAAGAGGATAAATTTGAATTATAATGAGCGATCAAGAACATAAAGAAAAAGAAATGGATAAAGAAATTCCAAATCAAGAAGTTGAAAATGAAAATGCAGACGGAATTAACGATTCAGCTAATGATGTAGAAGATTCTGATGCAGAACCAGTTGAGTCAGAAAACGACCTGCTGAAAGCGGAGGTTGAAAAAGAAAGAAATAATTTTTTGAGGCTGTTTGCTGAGTTTGAGAATTATAAAAAGAGAACTTCGAAAGAAAGAATTGAGCTATTTAGTACAGCGAATAAGGAATTAATGACAGTTTTACTGCCAATTCTGGATGATTTTGAGAGAGGTTTAAAGGAAATTGAAAAATCTTCTGATGATGCTTTGATGGAAGGTATGCAATTGATTTATAACAAATTCAAGAACACTTTAAATCAAAAGGGTTTAAAGGAAATGGAAGTGAAACAAGGTGATACTTTTGATGCAGAGATACATGAAGCCATTACCCAGATTCCGGCACCTTCAAAAAAGTTAAAAGGTAAAATTATTGATACGGTAGAGAAAGGATATAAACTTGGAGAAACCATCATCCGTTACCCAA
>JAAESS010000296.1 GCA_024229195.1 Flavobacteriales bacterium
CTAAAATAAAGAAGAAGAAAATGTTTTAGACACTTTATAAAAACATGTCGTAAAATAAATCCTGGTCCCCCTAAACAAGTGGTTCAACTTGATCCAAGGTGGCATCGGGTGAAAATTTAGCAATAAAAATCCCTTTGCAACGGCAAATACAAAAATATCCAAATGGAAATGTATCCCCCGGGGTCCTTTAAAATCTACCTTCATTCTTATTTCCAGTCTTTTCTCTATCATCAGTCATGATGCCAATTCTTCCTTACATTATGCGCCCCAGACAAACATCTCTATAGCATACACCTCGTATCCTTATCCCCATCATTATTCTATTATTTATATCATTATCCTATCATCCCAGTTACCATCCTATCATCCCAATCCTTATCCTATTGTTCCCATCATTATCCTATTTCATAACTTGATCCCATTTCTTAATCCTAAATTTAGTTACTACTATGGCCTTACAGATTAATTGTTCCACCTTCCACTCATTCTTGTTTGGCCCTCAGCAAGAAAGAGTGGAACAATTGATCTCAAATGAACAAAGTTGACCTATTTGTTACCTGCGACCTTTGACCTTGTGAGGTTTACAAGATATACCAAAGACACATAATCAGTCCAATTTTTGGTACAGATACTCCATCGGGAAGTAAATGAAAAACCTTGTTTTGTTCATTTTCGGAGGGGGGTAGGGTCACTGAAATTCAATTTGTGAAGTCCCCATTAGCTCAAAATGAAAAATTCAAGTTGATATGACCTCAGGAGGCTTTCTACTTTGTATTACTAAGCTCCATTGTTTGTTTAAACAATTAGAAAATTAACCGATTTTGACATATGTGCCGAAAACACCTATTTTTGAGTATTTTTCCTCCATTTCTACATCAAAAATAAAAAAAATTCAAAATTTTATTTCCTGCGTTTTTTTGTATTCCTATTGTGGTCCTATATCCAGAATTTCAGCTCTCTAGGTCCTACGGTGTGACCCGAGTTTTTTTTAAAGTCGAAAATGACCTCTTTTTCGACCCGTGACCTTTTGAACTATGACCTTGACCTTTGGCATTCTACAAGGTATACCCAAGACACACCATCTGTGAAAATTTCAGACTGATACTCCTTCGGGAAGATGGTGAAAAGCTGTTGACTCACTGACTCACTCACTGCCTCATTGCCTGACTGACCAACAAATTCACTTCAATGGGTGAGCGATGCCACCCAAAAAATTAGCCTGCCCTTGAACAACAATGGTCCTTTATATCAAACTTCAACCACCATAAATTTTGATGGCTCTGA
>JAAESS010000297.1 GCA_024229195.1 Flavobacteriales bacterium
AAAACTGGTTCTGAGAGAACTGAAGTTACCTATACCCAGCCAGCTCCAATCATGGCAGCTCCTCAGGTTATTCAAGCTTCTACTCCGCAAGTGATAAGTGAAACACCTGCAACTCCAGCTCCAGAAAGCAAAAATGATGACTCTAAATACGTAACCATCAAGTCACCAATTATTGGGACACTATATAGAAAGCCCGCTCCAGACAAACCTTTATTTGTTGAAGTTGGTAGTACCATAAATGTTGGAGACACTGTATGTATTATTGAAGCAATGAAACTTTTCAATGAAATTGAATCTGAAGTTTCTGGAACTATTGTAAAGGTTCTTATAGACGATTCATCTCCTGTAGAGTTTGACCAACCCTTATTCTTGGTAGATCCTTCTTAATTTTTTAGTTAAAAGACACATTACTGTCTTTTAACATTAAGAACAAAATGATACAATTATGTTTAAAAAAATATTGATTGCAAACAGAGGTGAAATTGCTTTAAGAGTAATCAGAACTTGTAAAGAAATGGGGATAAAAAGTGTAGCTGTTTATTCTACAGCAGACGCTGAAAGTTTACATGTTAAGTTTGCAGATGAAGCTGTCTGTATAGGACCAGCACCAAGCTCAGATTCCTATTTGAAGATGTCTAATATCATTGCTGCAGCAGAAATTACAAATGCAGATGCCATACACCCTGGTTATGGGTTTCTGTCTGAAAATGCAAAATTCTCCAAATTATGTGAAGAACATGATATTAAATTTATTGGGGCTACAGGAGAAATGATTGATCAAATGGGAGATAAAGCCTCAGCTAAATCTACCATGATTTCGGCAGGTGTTCCTTGTATACCTGGTTCTGAAGGAATCATAAAAGATTTTAAAGAATGTGAAAAATTAGCCAAAGATGCCGGATATCCAGTTATGTTAAA
>JAAESS010000298.1 GCA_024229195.1 Flavobacteriales bacterium
TCAGTGAGTAAGCAAGTTGTAAAACCGGATCAGGTAAATTGGTTCATGGTGGGTGATAAGGCTAAGATTGCTGAAAAATTAGAAACCCTCGGTTTCGATGAAATTATTGAAATTGATGCAGATGGCAATCAAATTAATCCGCAAGTCAAAGACAAGGAAAAAGAAATTAAGAATTGAGTAAAAAAAAGCCCTTGAAATATTCAAGGGCTTTTTTTTATTATCTACCTAAAGTTACTTTCTTTCCTGCCCTAAATACGACAATTTCGAGTGGCGTATTTTCTCCTCTAATTCCCAATACCTTGGATATTTCCAGTAAGGATTGATCTGAATTTTCAAATTTGACGCCGTTGATAGATAGTATAATGTCACCACCTACAATCAGCTTTTCACCATTAATGGTCATTTCGATATCACCATCTTCAACACCAATAACTCCAAATGGAGAAACCTTTACAACCCGTTGCACCAAAAGACCACTTTCCTGAGGTAAATTAAATATTTGAGCAATTTTTCCTGTCAAGGGAATCACATCTGTTCCATTCCAGATGATTTTTTTCTCAAAAAGAAGGTCTTTGGTAATATTAGAAGACGAAGCAAAGCCAATTCCCTGAAAGCCGCCTGATTGGGTCAGGATGTTGCTTACAACTCCAATGACCTCTCCTTTCATATTGATCATCGGACCACCTGAGTTTCCTGTGTTGATAGCCGCATCCGTTTGAATATATTCAGAATTGGTAAAAGGGTTTTGATCTTCTTTATCTTTGATGATACCACTTACATATCCTGAAGATAATGAATGACCGAGTCCATAGGGTGCTCCAACAACAAATACTTTTTCTCCTATTTTCACCTGATCAGAATCTGCCATCTTTAAAACCACCGCATTTTTCCTTGGCCAAATCAATTCAATAAGGGCCACATCGGCTGTTGAATAGGACGAGATTACTTTTGCAGGGATTATTTCTCCATCAAGAAATTGAACATCTACTTTTTCGGCGACCTGAACTACATGGGCGGCAGTGACAATCTGAGTGTCGGATATCATAAATCCTGAACCGAGTCCTCCAGATGTTACCGTTTTCGTTATTTTACCAGAGCTGACTACTTCTTTTTGTTCGGTAAGTATTACTACTACGGCAGGATTTACTTCAGCATATAAATCTGAGAGACTTTGGGCATTTGTAGTAATACCTAATAATATCAAGTTTATGATTATTAATTTTTTAATCGCATTCATATAAAAGTCAATATTTAATTTTTAAAAATAACTGTTTAAAAAAGAGGGCTAAAGTAAGTAATATTCCCATAGTTTTTGAACTTAGTTGAATTTTGAATTGAAAAATGTTATTAAAAAAGTTAATTATTAAATTCTAAATCAGAAGATTTGCACAAGTAATATGGTTAAAAAGTTGTTAAATAGTTTGCTGTGAGATTACAAGTTTCTTATGTCTGAGAGATCCTTTTGAAATATCATCTAACTAGTTTAATTGTTAAAATACCTAGCATATATGGTTTTTAAGCTTGGGGTTCTAGTATTTGAAATATAAGTTTTCATATTGATATAGATAAATTCTATAATGGAATAAGATATTCCGATACAATTAGTAGGGTGACAAGAACAACAATTATTAGTTTTAGAGTGATGAAAATAGCGATGACATGTTTTTTAAAAACTAAAATCGTGAAAAAAGAAAATGAAATTATAATTTAAACCCCCTAAATTATGGAAGTTATTAACAGAGCACTAGAATTTGAAAATCGTAAATTATCTTTAAAATCTACTAACGATAGAATTTTAGCCTCAAGAGAGGTAAAAGCGCTTATATTAAGCCTTAACGAAATCTATAAAGTAAATAAAGATCAGTCTATAATGGACATCATGAAAAGGCTCACCGCTATCAAAAAGAAAGTGGAGTCGAGACTAAGAATGCACGTTACCATCTAAAAGATTGTTTTGCGAAAGCAAAAAATTGTCAAATTTATTTACATGATATCAAGAAGACAAAAAATTTAATGTCTCTTTGATATCATGTAACATTTTTGGCCCCTTCGAGATTGCATCGGAAAAAAATTGTATTGCGAAAAAACAATTTTTCTCAGCCTTAGATCGCCTGCTCTAATTTTTGAATTTTACGAATAGAATCAGAATTTGAAACTGGTGTTTCGATCGGTTCCTAGCTATATTAAAATTTGAGAATTAACTTAATCACAAAAAAAAACAATAGATGCATCTGATTCGAATTGTCAAGAATCAAGATTTGTAAAGATTTAAATTAAACCCCAGGAGCATCGTAAAATGATATGTTATGAAGTTTGAGAAACAAGGAAAAATATTCCAGTTAAGTGCAAAAATCATTCTACCAATCAGCTTAGATGAAGCATGGGAATTTTTCTCAGATCCGTCTAATCTCAAAGCGATTACACCGGAATATATGGGATTCAATATACTGTCTTCTACTGATGAAAGTATGTATTCAGGCCAAATAATCAGTTATATGGTTAGTCCGCTTTTAGGTATTAAAATGAACTGGGTGAGTGAAATCACTCATGTTGAGTACAAAAAATATTTTGTGGATGAACAAAAAATTGGTCCATATGCCATTTGGCATCATAAACATTTTCTTAAGGAAATTGAAGGAGGAACTGAAATCAGAGATGTTGTCCATTATAAGCTGCCAATATCTTTGATCGCCAATCGTTTTCATTCCTTGATTGTAAAACCAAGATTAAAAGAAATCTTTGAATACAGAACCAATAAACTTAACACCATGTTTGGAGAAAAATAAAGATGATGATACTAACATTTATAATTTTAATACTAATGCAAACTACCTCTCAAGACAAGCTTACCATTTTTGATTTTTCAATAGAAAATAATGGCCAAGGATGGTATATAGTTAATGACGGAGTGATGGGTGGTTTGTCTGAAGGCAGACTCATTGTAGAAAATGATATGGCAGTTTTTAAGGGTGAGGTCTCTACAGATAATAATGGTGGATTTACCATGGTTCAAAACAGATTCAAAGCCATTAAAACAAGTCAATTTAAAGCCTTTGTGGTTAAGTTGAAAGGAGATGGAAAAAGTTATCAATTTAGGGTTAAATCTGATAAATACCAGCAGTATTCATATGTCTATCAATTCTCAACAAGTGGTGACTGGGAAGAAATAACTATTCCATTTGCTGACCTTGTTCCGCAATTTAGAGGAAGATTGTTGAATGTGCCCAACTTTGATGGAAATAAAATTGAGGAGATTGCTTTTTTAATAGGCAATAAACGAAATGAATCATTTGAGCTAAACTTAATCTCTTTAACGGCTGAATGATCCTTTAAACATTTTGTTATAAATGAGGGAACTTTTACTTATCTGATTCTATTTGAGATAAATCAAAGAATCTGAACAAAAAAGACCGAAAGTGCAAAGTAGATCGTAAAACATGGATGCTTTTATTATATTTACGACTTCAAATTTGCTATGAAATGAAAGCCTGCAAGCCATTTTTTATTTTTTGTATCTGTTTTCTCAGTAGTTCTAATAACTGGGCTCAATCTATTGTGGAGCCCCCTAAAATCAGCGCAGAGGGCGATCAGTTCTATTGTCCATTAAGTGAATTGAATGTGGTAACAGACTTCAATATTTCCGGACCTGAGGATCTAGTGATTAATGCTTTCTTCATCCAAATTACATCAGGATATGTTTCAGGAGACCTTTTAAAGTTAAATAACAATTCCACTTCACTTATTCCTAATTGGAATCTCTTAACCGGAAAACTGACTTTGTCTAAATCAGGTCAGCCATTGACATATGCTGAAATTAATGAAGCAGTAAAAAATGTAGTCTATGTTGGCAATAATGCTGACTATTCTGGTGAAAAATTCTTTTCTTTTACTCTTGGAGATGCCAATTTTTTACCATCTACCGGACACTTTTATGAATTTGTTCCTGCAATGAATATACGTTGGGATACAGCCAGAGACTTAGCAGAGGAGAAGACTTATTTTGGTTTACCCGGATATTTGGCAACAATCACTTCTCAGGAGGAAGCTGTTTTATCTGGAGAGCAAGCAACAGGTACAGGATGGATAGGTGCCAGTGATGCCGAAGTTGAAGGTACTTGGAAATGGGTTACAGGTCCTGAAGCGGGCACTACATTTTGGGTTGGGGATTTTAATGGTTCTGCTCCAGATGGTGCATATGAGAATTGGAATGCGGATGAACCAAATAATTTTGGAGCAGGAGGTGAAGATTATGGCCATGTGATTACAAATCCTAGGATTGGCCCAAGAGGATCATGGAATGATTTACCAATTACCGGAGGAGGAGGTGATTTTGCCGCACAAGGCTATGTTGTGGAATACGGTTATGGCGGGCCAGATGACGTACCGGATTTTACGGCTTTTACCAAAATTTATACAAATAAGATCGACAACGTATCCTCATCAAATAGATGCGGTCCTGGCTCGATTGAGCTGAGTGCCACTGTTACTGAATTTGAAGATCAGCCGATAGCCAGTCAAGTGCTTTGGTTCGATTCATTAGAAAGTAACACTCCCATATGGACTGGAGACATCTATACGCGTGACCTCTCTGAAAGCAAAGATTTTTATGTATTGGCTTCTGACGGAACCTGTACAGAGGGTCAGAGAAAATTAGTGACTGCAAGTATTTACGATATACCAGATATTGTGAAGGAAGTAAGCTTAAAAAATTGTGATGCTGATGATATTCCCAATGATGGATTTACTGATTTTAATTTAGAAGATGCCAATGACGAGATCAATAAAGGCGATCTTACGCTTATGATCACTTATTATATAAATGAACAGGATGCGATCAATGATAATGATCCCATTGATCCACCATTTTTTAATAATTCAATATCAGATCAGGTATTTGCCAGAGCAGTAAATCTCGATAATTGTTTTGATATTGCTAAGGTCAATTTAGAGGTATCTGCGACCAACCCATTAGATGTTCTTGCACTTTTAGAATCATGTGATGAGGATGATATCAATGATGGTAAATTTACTTTTGACCTTACAGATGCTTCGGTTATAATTCTGGAATCCCTACCTCAGCAGGATTTGCAGATTCAATATTACAGAAATCAAGAAGATGCCGCTCTCAAGATTAATGAAATTCTTCCACAAAGTGCATATATGAACGAGATCGCATATGAACAGCAACTTTTTGTAAGAATTGAGAGTCTCACTAATGGAGAGTGTGTAAGTGTTGGAGAATATGTGAGATTAAAAGTTAATCCTTTACCAGAATTTGAAGTTCCTGTTGGAGCCATTTATTGTCAAAATCTTGAGCCTATTACCCTGTCTGTTTCTCGAGCACAGGATGTTTATACTTATAAATGGAAAGATGAAAATGGAACCCTAATCAGCACAAGAGAGACAGTTGAAATAGTTTCTGGAGGAACCTATTCTGTTACTGGTACTTCAGCATTGAATTGTGTTTCAAAAGTAAGAATTGTTGAGGTTGAGGAATCTTCGATTGCGAGTATAAGTCAGGATGATATTGAAGTAGTTGATGGAGGTGAAATCAACTCTATAAAGATTGACAATTCCAATTTGGGAATTGGTGACTATGAATATGCCTTGGATAGTCAATTTGGGCCTTATCAGGAAGAATCGTTTTTTGATGGTGTGCTACCTGGAATTCATACTTTGTATATCAGAGATAAAAATGGATGTGGAATTGAACAGATTAAGGTCTCGGTAATAGGATATCCTAAGTTCTTCACTCCCAACGGTGATGGTTATAATGATACATGGCAGGTTCAGGGAGTATCATTTCAGCCTAAGTCTAATATCTATATTTATAATAAATTCGGTACATTGCTCGCTCAATTGGATGCACGAGATGAAGAAGGTTGGTTTGGAACATATAAAGGCAGACAATTGCCCTCATCAGATTATTGGTATAGGGTTGAACTGGAGGATGGTAGAGTTCACACTGGTCATTTCAGTTTAATTAGGAGATAGGATTATTGCTCATGAAAAATATTTTAGTCTTTTTATTTATGTTACTGACGAGTTCATTTATCTCGGCTCAGGAAACATTCCCTATTTATTCAGATTATTTATCAGACAATGTATATTTGGTTCATCCTGCGGCTGCAGGAATAGGAAACTGTGGTAAAATAAGGTTAACATACAGGCAACAATGGGTGGGTATAGAAGATGCTCCATCTTTACAGACCTTAAGTTTTCATACGCGTATCACAGAAAAAATGGCGGTTGGTGCTATTGCATTTAATGATGAGAACGGTTATCATGCTCAACAAGGATTTTTAGCTACTTATGCCTATCACATTAATTTTTGGAATGAGGCAGCCATTAACCAGTTGTCATTTGGTCTGTCATTTATGTACAGTCAAAATTCAGTAAATCAACGTGATTTCGGTATTCCCGATCCATCGATTTCTCAGGGTATTGAATCTACCGGATATTATAATGCTGATTTTAGTGTTGGATATCATTTTATGGATTCTTTCTCATATTTTACGGTCAAAAATCTGTTGTTAACGCCCAGAGACTTGGTAAATAACAGTTTTGAATCAGATAATTTAAGAAGGTATTTGCTCACTTTTGGTTATTACCTTGGTCGAGGTAAAAAATTCCAATTCGAGCCTTCGGTAATGTTACAATACATCGAATACACAGGAGAGGCATTTATGGATTTGAATGTAAAGGCCTATCGAAATATTGGCACAAAAAGTCAGATCTGGGCGGTTTTATCCTATCGTCAAAATTTTGATTCCAATATTGAAAATTTTAAAATGATCACACCGATTCTCGGCATCAATTATAAACGATTTATGTTCTCATATACCTATTCCAGCCAAATAGGTGATATCGTCTTTTCTAACAGCGGGCATCATCAGGTCACCCTTGGCTTTAATGTGTTTTGTAAAAAACCAAGAGCAACCGCTTGTCCCAATCTTAATTCTACCTTCTAATTATTGTATTTGATGATATAAGTCATGCCTTTCTGTTTTTGAACGACTTAATTTTATAGAAGGTTTCTATCAGGATTTATTTTCTAAAATGGAACTACAAATATTGGACTATCATAAATACTTTTTAATATACTTATTTCAATAAATTAGCCTTTGGGCCAGATTACTCTAAGCTCCGTTTGCATCGGATTGTTAACTTTAGGATTTACTTCAATTACTGATGTCGATCAAAACATTGAACTTCAAAATGAGAGCCAGGTTGAAGGGGAGATTATTTGGCACGTAAAGGCAATTCATCCGAAAGGTTCTTTTCTTGATGTAAAAGCACTTGACCCAGAGGGTCGAAAATATAATGTAAAGGCTATTCAGGATGCTGATCAAACCACACTTTTGGATATCAAAGTTCTCATGAAGAGAAAAACAATTCCAGTTAAAATTTTACAAAGTGACGGTAGATTTATGCCGGTAAAAGCCATTTCATCTGAGGGTGAATTAAACGATGTCAAAGGGGTTAAAATGTTGAAAGAGGATGTGGAGTTAGAAATTTCAGGTGTAAAGATATATGCACACATTAAAGCAGTTCCACAATAGATACCGGACTTTTCTAATTATTTATTTTTAAAATAGAACATTTTAATCTTTTATTATGTAAAGATAGTTTTATGAATTAATAGTAATTATTTTTCCTATTTTTATCTCTCAAATAAAGATTGGTCATAAGATATTATCTAAGATCAATGAACAAACCAATACGTGTATAATATGGTTAAAGATCAAAACAGGTATGATAAGATGACCTATAGTAGGTGTGGTAAAAGTGGTCTACTGCTTCCGAAAATATCGCTAGGACTCTGGCATAATTTTGCAGATGTCGATGTTTATGAGAATTCCAAGGATATGGTGTTAAGGGCCTTTGATCTTGGTATTACTCATTTTGATCTGGCCAATAATTATGGTCCGCCTCCCGGCTCAGCTGAGCAGACTTTTGGAAAAATTCTGAAACAGGAATTACATGCCTATCGCGATCAAATGGTCATTACTTCCAAAGCTGGATATTTGATGTGGCCAGGACCATATGGAGAATGGGGCTCAAGAAAATACCTGATTTCCAGTTGCGACCAAAGTCTAAAGAGGTTAGGGCTTGATTATGTGGATGTTTTTTACAGTCACAGACCGGATCCCGACACGCCATTGGAAGAAACCATGATGGCATTAGATCAGATCGTAAGATCAGGAAAGGCACTCTATGCAGGTATTTCGAATTATGATCCGGTACAATCCCAAAAGGCATTTGATATATTAAAATCTTTAGGAACCCCGTGTTTGGTTCATCAACCTTCTTATAGCATGTTCAATCGATGGGTTGAAGATGGATTGCTCGATGTATTGGAGAAAAACGGAGTTGGTTCTGTTGTATTTAGTCCTTTATTCCAAGGCTTATTGACAGATAAATACCTCAATGGTATTCCAGAAGACTCCAGAGCGGCTAAGTCACATGGATTTTTACAATCCTCTCAGATCACATCGGATAAAATAGAAAAAGTAAAAGCCTTGAATGAAATTGCAAAGGAAAGAGGGCAAAAAATGTCACAGCTAGCGCTTAGTTGGGTTTTAAGAGACGATCGTGTGACCAGTGTAATCATTGGTACCAGTAAGGTTTCACAAATAGAAGATGCGGTTGGAATTCTCGATAAACTTGATTTTACAAGTGATGAGCTGAATAGAATTGAGAATGTTTTAAAAAGCTAAGATCAATAATAAAATACAACTCTACTCCTGATTTGATTTTTTTTACTCTAAAAATGTGAGGTACTTATCTGATTATATATGTGTTAAGTATGTGTATCTGTTCTATTTTTTTACTAAAATTTAAATGTAGTGCTCACTAGGTTTATTTTAATATGCTTTAAACCAATTCAATAGTTCTAAATAAAGAACTCGTTTTGGTCCATAATTTCGAATGTTAAATATTTCCACATTTTTCTGTATGGATCAATAAATGAAAATAAGAGTGGACAAGACTTATCTTTTTTACTTACCGGCAAGTTTACTTTGGAGTATCTGGATGAAATCAAGGTATTGATTGATTCAGGATTGGCTGTAAATGCAAAACATATTACAGGGGCATATCGAGAAAATAACAATGATAATAAGACTGTTGATTTTATAATTAATAGTTTGAAATAGTGTTTATTATTTGATGATTCTATTGTGCTTTCTAATTGTGATTCATCGTAATGACTTGTTTTAAATCTTTTAGAAATCCTGAAAACGAAGCCTTTTGGATCAACACACCCTCAAAAGCTAGCAATAAAATTTAATGTATTAATTCGTATCTTTGTTAGACTATCAAGAAGTGTTAGCAAAGCTCAAACTGGCATCATGTTGTTGATATTCAGTTGTTTGTGCTAAGTCAAAATCAATCAAGTATAAATGTGTAAAAGGTCGGATCGCGATAATTATTGCGGGCAATGGCACCAATTCTCATGTTTAAGAATAGATTTGATCTAAATATTATTGAAAAAGAAGAGATGAAAAAAAACAAAAAAAGAACGGGTTTTCAATTTGAGCTTTTTGAGAAAGTTTCTAAAAGTCCTTTCGAAGCGCTGTTTGATATATTCAAAGAATTGATCACCCATACCTCGGGTGATTTTGAAGAAGCGATTGATTGGCTTGAACAACTGGATCAGGAATATAAGCTGACCAGTGAAGATTATACATTGGATGATTTTGTGGAGGAGCTTAAGGAAAAGGGATACATAAAAGAAGAAATTAAGCCAGACGGGACTTATGATAAAAAAATAACTGCCAAAACAGAAAGGGCCATTAGGAAAAATGCCCTAAACCAGATTTTCGGTCAGATCAGAAAAAAGGGTGCCGGAACTCATAAAACGAAAAGTAGTGGTCTGGGTGATGAACACACTGGTGACCTGAGGGAATTTCGTTTTGGAGACGCTTTAGAAAATATCAACGTAACAGAAAGTTTAAAAAATGCTCAGGTAAATCATGGCTTCGGTGATTTTCAATTGACTGAAAATGATCTTATTGTTGAGGATACCCATCACAAAGCCCAGATGAGCACGGTATTGATGATCGATATCAGTCATAGTATGATTTTGTATGGAGAAGATAGGATTACACCTGCAAAAAAAGTAGCTATGGCGCTTGCAGAACTTATTACAACTAGGTATGCAAAAGACACCTTGGATATTTTGGTCTTCGGAAATGATGCCTGGCCAATACAGCTAAAAGACTTGCCTTATTTACAAGTTGGACCCTATCATACCAATACGGTCGCAGGACTACAACTGGCTCTGGATCTTTTGAGAAGAAAGAGAAACACCAATAAGCAGATCTTTATGATTACTGATGGTAAACCCAGTTGCCTTAGAATGTCTGATGGAAGCTACTATAAGAACAGTAATGGATTGGATACCTACATTGTTGATAAATGCTACCAGATGGCTGCACAGGCAAGAAAGTTGCACATTCCCATTACTACATTTATGATAGCGCAAGACCCATACTTACAAAGATTTGTGGATGAATTTACCTTGTCAAACAGGGGTAAAGCCTTTTATACAGGGCTTGACGGATTAGGAGAGATGATCTTTCACGATTATGAAAATAACAGAAAAAAAAGAATAAGATAAATGGATATAAGTATAAAAACACTCGGCGAACTAAAGAAACAAGGATATCGCAGTAGAAGTATAAAATCAGAACTTAGGGAAAACCTGATTGAAAATATTAAGAATGGGAATGCTTCCTTTACCGGAATACACGGATATGATGAAACAGTCATTCCGCAATTGGAAAGAGCCATACTATCTGAACATAACATTAATTTGTTAGGTTTAAGAGGGCAGGCAAAAACAAGATTGGCAAGATTAATGGTGCAATTATTGGATGAATACATCCCGGCAATTGAAGGCTCAGAGATCAATGATGATCCCATGATGCCCATCAGTAATTTCGGTAAAGAACAAATTTCTCACCTGGGTGATGAAACTCCAATTACATGGATTCACAGAGATCAGCGGTTTTATGAAAAATTGGCTACTCCGGATGTGACGATATCAGATTTAATTGGAGATATTGATCCCATAAAAGCGGCTAATTTGAAGTTGAGTTATGCAGATGAAAGGGTGATTCATTTTGGAATGATCCCACGAGCAAACCGTAGTATTTTTGTAATTAATGAACTACCAGATCTTCAATCAAGAATACAGGTAGCTTTATTTAATATACTGGAAGAAGGAGATATACAGATAAGAGGTTTTCAGTTAAGGTTACCATTGGACCTGCAGTTTGTATTTACAGCCAATCCAGAGGATTATACAAACAGAGGTAGCATAGTAACCCCTTTAAAAGATAGAATCGGGTCACAAATACTAACGCATTATCCAGATTCTATTGAGGTGGCAAAGACCATAACAGCACAAGAAGCCAAACTTCAAAAAAACCGGGTATGTGATATTCATATTCCTGAACTTGCAAAAGACTTGGTTGAACAAATTGGTTTTGAAGCAAGGAATAGCGAATATGTAGACAGTAAAAGTGGTATCAGTGCCAGGATGAGCATTACGGCTTATGAAAATTTACTAAGTACAGCCGAACATAGATGCATTGCTTCAGGTGAGTCACATACAAGCATACGATTTGCTGACATATTGGGAATGACACCCTCAATTATAGGTAAAGTTGAATTGGTTTATGAAGGAGA
>JAAESS010000299.1 GCA_024229195.1 Flavobacteriales bacterium
ATATGAATGAAATTTTGCTCAATATATTTTCCAACTTTATACCAAATGAAATAATCAAAGTCAGGTCTCGCCAGGCACCTTGGATGACGCAGTCAATTAAAAACTTCATCCGGAAAAAGAATAAGGCTTATAAGACTTTCATCAAGAATGGTCAGCCAGAAGGCGGACTGGAGGCAATTACAAACATGATATCTCAAGGATCTAAAATGATTGAGGATGCTAAGGACAAATATTTTTCGAAAATAGGTAGAAAACTATCAAACCCTGAAACAGGAAGAAAACTCTATTGGTCCCTCATAAATAAAATTTTGAACAAATCTAAGATACCCGTAATTCCCCCGCTTTTAGAGAATGATACATTTGTTATGGATTTTACCGCAAAGGCAGAAATCTTTAATGACCATTTTATCCAACAGTGCACCACAATCGATACAGGTAGCGAGCTTCCCCCAATATCAGTACCCAATGTTCCACAGCTCACCGAATTCTCCTTTTCCGATGAGAAGATTTTGAATATTATTAGATCATTGAATCCAAATAAAGCTCATGGCTGGGACGAAATCTCCGTTCGTATGATAAAGATATGC
>JAAESS010000300.1 GCA_024229195.1 Flavobacteriales bacterium
ATCTATCGTTTCTATTTTGCCCGTTGCCAAATTTAATAAGCGCACCCGAACATCATCATCGTTAAAAGCAATATATTTTCCATCGGGTGACCATGTGGGCTCCCAACCAAGTTTTGATTGGCCAATAGAGATGTCTTTAATACCCGACATACCATCTTGCGATGAAATTCGCAATACATATCCTTTGCCATCTGCATCTGTAAACCAAGCAATTTTATCTCCCTTAGGAGACCATACAGGTCTTCGGTCGGCTGCACCTGAACTATTTGTGATATTTCGAGCATCACCATACTCTGTGGGCACGGTAAATATTTCGCCTCTCGATTGCATTATTGCCCTTTTACCGGTTGAAGAAAGAGATACAGAACTCACAGATTTACTTACATCTTCCCAGTTTTTTTGAGCCCATGGAAAATCTCCTTTGACTTCAATTCTTAATTGTTCCGACTTGTTGGTGCCAAGTTTCAATAAATGAAAGGCTCCGTCACGTTCGTAAACTAACTGTGTATCGTTCCCTGCCATGGATTTGATATCGGAACCTCTATATGTTGTTATCTGTTCAAGTTTTTTCGAGTCTATTGCATAACTCCAGATATTCATCGTCGAATCTCGATCCGACAGGAAGTAAATTTTATCTTTTATCCAAAGTGGATTGATGTCTGTGGTTTTATTATTTGGAAGTAAAACTTCACTCATATCAGTCATGTTGAGTATGCTGATCGGAGTATTTTGACCGCCTCTGTACACGCGCCATTCCTTATCCCATCTTCTTACTCTGTCTATAACTAATGATGTACCATCAGGAGAATACTCGGCATTGGCCGCCCACTGTGTTGTGAGTTGTATTTCTGCCCCGCCATCTTTATTTACCTGCCAAAGTTTAAAGTGTCTCGAAGGAGCAGATTTTCTCGATGATGCATAATAAACATACTCTCCATCATTGGTCCAACCTCTGACAAAAGAACCAGAGGGGTGATATGTTAAACGAGTAGGATCTCCACCTTCAATTCCTACCACATAAATACTTGGATCACCTGTTCTATTAGATGTAAATGCAATAGATTTTCCGTCAGGAGAAAAATGTGGATCACTTTCTACGGCACTTGTACTGGTTATCCTATTGGCAACACCATCACCTTCAATGCCAACCACCCATACATCTCCTCCATAAATGAAAGTGATATGTGAATTGTTCATGTCAGGTTGCTCTAATAATAAAGTGCCAGTATCTTGCGCAGATAGACACAAGGAAAAAAGAAATGCGGTAATAATAATTGGTAGTTTCATTGAAAAAATAATTTTGAGTCTAAGATAATATTAATTCTATTTTTATGTCTTGCCATCTTTAAAGGCTAACATAGCAGCCATTATCACTAATTTTTTTGCCGTTTAAGAATTTTAACAATTCTGGTATTTATGATTTCAGATAAGTTCCAATTATATAGTTTGGGATCCGTTGTGCTGTAAAACTCAATAACAACAGCATCAATGTCTTTATGATATTTAGCAAAACTCTGGTATCCTGGAACCCAACCTCCGTGTTCATACTCATAAATGGAAGCATATATTTCCTGTTCTCCCGATTCAAATAATGAGCCGTCATTCAATGCCCTTAGAAAAGTCCCTACGTCTTGTGCAGTAGCCAACATACCATGTTCATCTTCCTTTAAATCAAAGGGATGCCCTACATGATATCCACTCATCACCTCTTCCATATTTACCTCTTTGAGTGAACCAAATGTGTTGTTAAGATGCAGTGGGTTAAGAATTTCTTCCTGTATAAATTGAAAGTTATCATAACCAAGTTCATCATCCATAATCTTATTAATGAGCAGATAATTTGTATTACAATATTCATAATCTTCACCAGGTTCAAAATTAGCTGGCATACCGTCTATCAATGCAAGACTTTCTTCAAAGGTCTCTGTTGGTTCTGACCAAAACCCCGGAGCATCAGTGAAATTGGGCATACCACTTCTATGCTGTATCATCAATCTCAAAGTGATTTTATCTGCGTTTTCGATTCTCCCTGCAAGCTCAGGTAAATAATCAGCGACTGTTTTATCCAAAGAAAGCCGTCCATCACCTACCAATTTGGTAACAGCCACAGCATCATATAGTTTGCTTATACTGGCAATCTTAAACAGTGCGTGAGGGTTGGCCTGAATCTTAGATTCTCGATTATGCCAACCTGAGGCAACAAACTGAGGTGCCTCACCAGCTTGATCTACATAGACGATGATACCGTCAAAACCATGTTCAATGGCTTGATCTGCCTGTTCCTGAACCGTATCCGGTAGCGGAAGTATCCATGCTTTAACTAAAAGCCATGGCACGAAGAACAGAGATACTATTGTTCCGACAAGTAATGAGATTCTAATGATCGTTTTTTTATTTTTCTTTGTCATAATATTTCAGAGGGAATTATTTTATAACTTATTTATTGGTTGAGGATGATTCTTATTCATAAACTCTTATCAATTGGTATGTTTTACCTGCATTAGTTTCAAATTGAAGAGAACCATCTTTGTTCTGTTTGGTTTTGATTTCTGTTTTGTGGTCCATTACTTTAAAATTGCCCTCAGCGAGAATTTTACAAGTATTTCCAAGCTTTGATTTTATTTCAAGGTAAACTATTTTCTTGTTTTCCCATTTAATATTTAGTTCAAATCCACCACGAACGCAGACCCCATCAAAATCACCTTTACTCCATTCGTTGGGTAGGGCAGGAAGTAAATCAATGACACCTTCATGAGATTGAACCATCATTTCTGTAACTGCAGCAGTAATGCCGAATGCACCATCTACCTGTAATGATGTTCCACATAGGGCAAATAATGACTTGGTACATTGTTCCTTTAAATATCCTTTGTAAATAGAGTTGGCCCTATCTCCGTCATAAAGTCTCGACCACAAGTTCATTTTCCATGCACGCGACCATCCTGTGGCTCCATCACCTCTTTGTTCTAAAACCGCTTTGATCGGCTCAACCAATTCTGGTGTTCTCTTTGTCGAAAGAACATTTCCGGGATACAAACCATACAAGTGGGAGTAGTGCCTGTGATTCGGTTCCATCTGCTCGAAGTCATCTGCCCACTCTTGCAACATGCCGGATTTCCCAACTTGCGAAGGAACCAATCGCGCTCTGTACTCGGCTACCCTTGCAGCGTAGTTTCTGTCCTTGTCTAACACTTCCGTTGCTTCAATATAATACTTGAAGAGGTCTTTCAAAATCTGCATATCAATAGTAGAACCATAGGTGATCGTGGTAAAATAGTACCAACCAATTACTTCGTCATAGAAATATTTATATCCAGTACCCTCAGGAGGATTTTCGGGTGAGTTTGAAGGACTGGTAACCAACCACTCCCCATTGGGATGTTCTATTAAGAAGTCCATGAAGAAGTCAACGGAACCCTTTAGAATAGGATAAAATTTCTCTAAGAATTCATTATCTCCTGTGTATAAATAGTGTTCCCACAAATGAGTAGTTAACCAAGCGCCACCCACAGTAAATGTTCCCCATTGAGCGCCATCCATCGGTGCAGTTACTCTCCATAAATCTGTATTCTGATGGAAAACCCATCCACTCGCGCCATAATGCTCCTTGGCTACCTCGCTACCTTCGTCAGTTAATTCTTCTATCATTTTAAACAATGGTTCAGATAATTCTGACAGGTTAGCTGATTCAACAGCCCAATAATTCATTTGGGTGTTGATATTTGTTGTATACTTTGAATCCCATGAGGGATTTTCATAAGCGTTCCAAATACCCTGCAAGTTGGCTGGTTGAGTTCCCACACGACTAGACGAAATCATTAGATACCTGCCAAACTGATAAGACAATGCCGCCATTTGAGGATCAGGTTTTGTTTGAATGCTTTCTATACGTTCATCAGTAGGTAAATAAGAGGAGGGTGTACATTCCATATTCAGGCTTACCCGATTAAAAAAGTTTTGGTAATCCTGAACGGCTTTCTCTCGAACGGAAGCGTATTTTTTATTCTCTAAGTTTTTGAAATAATGCTGAACTCGTTTTTTTTCGTTTGCACTTACATCCTTATAGTTCACAAAATTTGTAGCAGCTACGAAGTAGATAGTAACTGAATTTGCATTAGAAATTGAAATTCGTGCATCATCACGAGAAATCTCTCCTCCCTCTGTTTCAAATCGTGCGCGTGCTTCGTAACGTAACTTACTTTCGATTCCAAGGTAATCAGCAGAACGACCAGTTAATACCAATTCATTTTCCTTATCGCCATCCATTCGGAAATAATCCGTTCCGTAATTAGAATGTTGGGTGTTTCTGGTTCCTCTTAATTCTGAATCAAATGAAATTTTACCGGGTTCGCTTGCCGTAAGTCTGATGGCAATTGTTTGATCTACATGAGAAGATAAAACTTCACGGGTATAGGTCACCCCATCAATTATATAAGAAGATCCGACGATGCCAGTTGTCAGATCCAGCCAGCGCTTGTAGTCAGAAGCTTCCTGTTTCTTTGTGTAAAACAAGTACAAGTTCCCAAGGCATTGGTATTTTTGCTGTTCTACCGGATAACCTAATAAATGTCTTCCAAACAATTTATGAGCTTTTATTGGTTCACCTTCAAAAAGAAGTTTTTGAATTTCCGCCAGCTTTTCATGACCTCCTTTAACAACTGTATTGTAAGGGCCACCAGAATAATAGGTATCCTCGTTAAGTTGAATCCTTTCCTCTTCAAGGCCTCCAAAAACCATGGCACCTAATCTTCCATTACCAACAGGAAAAGCATTTTCCCATTTATCAGCTGGTGCTTTATACCACATCATAGTGGCTGGATTAAACTCTTTCCTGTCAATTTTTTCACCGATATCCTGTGACCATAGCATTGTTGGCAACAAACTATTCAGCAACAAGCAAGCAATGACGATGGAAATATTGTATTTATATCTGTGATTCATCTTTATTTGATTTCTATTTCACCAGAAAATATAATGAGTGCTGCTGTGCTTAAATATTTCATTTTGATAATTTTGGTTAATTCACAGTATTTATTTTAATTCACGTACAGCTCTAAAAGCTTCTTCTATGGCTGACTGCGAATATGCCGAAGCAGCAGCATCACAATTTGCAATACTTACATTCCCGATTGGTTGTCTTGCGATCTCAAGAGGAGCTTTTCCTACTTTATATTTTTCATCCCATAGGTCGAGGTAGCCATAAGAATAACCGTGAGACCATCTATTTACAGTTATTGCCAAAACATCTTCAGATACATTAAACCCCGCAGGTCCTAATAAACCATCCAGAACAGTTCTTACTTCTCTTTCAAAGTCTTCAAATTTCTTTTGAAAAAGTGTGTTTCTTGCTCCCCTGAGCTGATCGTGAATAGGAACATCTCTTTTAGGCGGTTCCATCATACCCCAAAACATCAAAGGTACGGTCTCATCTTTTTCATAATTAGGGTGGTAACCTGCTTTATTAACTCCTTTGGTCATAAAAACCTTGGAATGCATGCGGCCAGGACAGTACGCTCCAGAAATACCAATTGTATCAAGTGCTTTGCTATTTTTAACGAGTACATTGGTAACAAGCATAGGGTGCTTTACCTGATATTGTTGCGCTTTTTTCTGTTCGGAAGGTAGTTCAGGACATAGATGAGGTATAATCGAATGATAGCAAGCTAAAACACTGTGTTTGGATCGTATGCGCATTGTTTTTCCATGTCGAACATAGGTTACTGCTACTTTATGATCCTCATTTTTTACTTTAACAACCGTTGATGATAATCGAATCTTAATTGGCTTGTTGGATAAATCAAGCCTTGAATAATCAAGCTCTGCCAAGGCTATAGTTTTCGGATTTGCATCAGGGCAGACATCAGGTATTAATGAACAAACTAAAAGGCGAGCAATGCTAGCATTACCATCAGGAAACATAGCTACTTCTTCAGATTCATCATTACCAACAACCTTTGAAGCCGATTCACCTAATCTATGGGCGCCAGGAAGCCATGCACTTATCGCCTCAGCTACTGATAAACTATGAGGTTGAACACCCCAATAGCCATCTGTAGATTTAATAAATATTTCTACAACATCTTTGGATAGCTTACAATACTTCTCTAAAAAATCAGTGTAACTTGTTTTATATAGTACCTTTTCAATTTCTTCTTCCGAGAATCCTTCAAGCACATTAGTATCTTTCGTGTAAAACTCTTTAAGAGCTATAATATCTTGCTCACTAAGTGGAAATTTATCTATTCGATCTAGTACATCTTCATTTCTGCTGTAGATAGAAAACCCGGGAACAAGTAGGTTTTTACCATAAGTCTTTTCGTCAAACCAAATGGCAGGTTTGTCATTTCCGTATGCAAACCCAAGTTTTTTATGCAAGGTATTGACATCAATTCCTAATTCAGCTAAAAAATCAAGAACTGATTTGTTAAATGAGGTATACTCTAAATTCATGGTACCAGCCCAAGATAAGCGAGTGCTGGACGATTGATTGAATTCATTTCGTTTTGCGTGTCCGCCAAAATCATCATGGTTGTCGAGAATGAGAATTTTCGATTCAAGCCCAAACTTTTTACGATATTCATAAGCAGCGGTAAGGCCACTAATGCCAGCCCCCACAACAATAAGATCGTAATATTCACCAGAATCAATTGGATTGTCGAATTGAATACCTTCCCGAGCCAAAGCATGTGCTGTTTCAAAGGAACCGTCATGTGAACCGCGCATACCAGTTTTTATCGGAAGATAGTAATTTTTAGGTAACTCATTTTCATTATTTGGAACAAGACACGATGATGGAAGCATTAAAGCAATTGAAGTTAATACTGTTGCCTGTATAAAATCTCTTCGAGCAATTTGTCTGTTCATTCCCAATTGCTCGTCTGTTTCTATCATAATTATATAGATTTTGATTTTTTAATTTTTGCTACCAACGTATTTGTGTATACTATTACTTTTCTCATAGTGTGATTTTTTAATTGTCATGCTGTATATAATTTAAGACTTCTTGTTCTTTAATTTGATGGGTTCCTTTATTTAGTTCTTTAAGAGCGTTTATCATGGCCCTAGCTAAAATTTCTGTAGGAACCGGTTTTTGAGATTTTAATATTCCCAAGGCGTTCAGGAATTTAAATATTTTTGATCCCCAAACTTCTCCTGCTCGCTTGGTGTTTTTTCGCTCTAAAAGGGGCGGATTAAAAATTATAGTCTTTTCAAAACCAAGTTTTTTTATATCCTCTTCCAATTGTCCTTTCATTTTGGTGTAAAAAAAAGGAGATTTAGTTGAAGCAGATGATGAAGATACCAGCACAAAATTAGGAACTCCATTTTCTTTTGCTGCTTTAGCAAATTCGTATTGGTATTCGTAATCAATTTTCCATTGCGCATCTTTACTTCCTGCAGCTTTTAAAGTAGTTCCTAAACAAGAAAAAAGCACATCTCCTTTAACTAGTTTTTGCCATTCTTCAGGTTTGTTAAAGTCAATGACCTTGATGTTCAACTTACGATTAGAAATTGGTGTTTCTCGTCTGACAAATATGCTAATCTTCTCAAATATACTATCTGTTAAAAGCATGCTTAACAAGTCTTTCCCTGTTGCGCCTGTTGCGCCTACTATAATTGCATTCATTCTAATTTTCCATTTCTTTTTGAAATTTGAATCACCTATATTTTAAATATTTTTATTCATATGAATAATGATAGTTGTGAAACCTTTTATCCATTTGTTAAATTGGTATAATAGACACCTTTATGATTCATAAAAGTACCATTATTTCTATTCAAGTCTAACCTCCCTCCCTCAAAATTAGTTGAAGGTAAGCCCAATTCCTGATATATACATGCCGTAGCAGCAAAGTCCCAAAGACTGCCTCCGCCGCTTTCTTTTTTCGGATACTTTAACATACAAGCGGGGCCATTTTCCAGTACCAGGATGGCATTCAATACTGAACCTGCTCCGGCAATTTCTATTAGCCCATTCAAACCCAACTTCTTTACATGTGCATAAAGTAAGCTTTCTATTTCAGCTGCACGAGGTGTATCCTTCAGCTTTCGATCGGTCACGTAGGTTAAATGGTCATTTACATGCTTAATTTGCCAAGGGCTACCATTTTTAAAGGCTCCTTTTCCTTTAATTGCATGGTACAATGTATCCGTACTAGGATCAAATACAATACCAATGCGGGGTGTCCCGTCTTTTGCGATTAAAGCAATTGATACAGAAAAACCAGGTTGTTTATTGATAAAAGCAAGCGTTCCGTCCATCGGATCAATGCACCAGAAAAAATCTTTTTCAAGTCGACTACCATCATCTTCGGTCTCTTCCGATAAAAGTGCTATTCCAAACTCATCACAGGAAGGAAGAAGATAAGAAAGGATTACTTTTTCGCATTCCAAATCTACCGCTGTAACGACTTGTGAGGCATAACTCACCCCTCCCTCTTTTTTCTCCACTTTAATATCATCATTCATATACTTCTGAATGATTTTTCCTGCAGAAAGGGCTGCCTTTATGGCTATTTCATTAAGCTGTGATAGATTCATTGCTATAAATTATTGATCACTTCTACTGTTACTCGTTCACTATAACTATTGATCTTCCAGTGACCTGGACTCCATCCTTTTAAAAATCGATGAAAATCTGCCCAGGCCAATCGATATAAAGATCGCCATTCAATTTCCAGCGCTTCATTTCTTTCTGTCATTTCACTTTGTAAATGCTCAAAATAGGTATCCAGGATATTTGCTTCCAAGCGTTCGCACTCACTTTCATTCAGGCAGCTTCCAATAAAATACGCTACATCTTTCATTCCACATCCGCCACCTACATACTGAAAATCTAGGCCACTGACCTGTCCATCCTCAGAAAAACAGAAGTTTGCCAGTTTAGCATCACCATGAACAAACGTTTTATATTTACAGGCATTTAGTTTTTCATCAATGATCGGAGCTGCCTCTCTTAGCCTTTGATCATCCAATACTGTTAATTCCTGAGGTCTGGTGTCTAAATGCCAATAGGTTCCTACTTCCCAAAGCCCTTCCGGAGTTTCCCCTAGGTAACTTGCATGAAATTTTGACAACCAAGCCAAACACGCATCAATTTCTTCCCAAGAAACAACAGACTTTCGCAAGGGATAGCCGGTTTCATCCAAATCTTCCAATACCATCAGCACCTCTTCATCTTTTGTTTCAATGGCCAAGCATTTTGGCAAACGGGCAGAACTATTTTTACTGTATTTGTCATACCATGCAGTTTCCACTTTGTATGACTTAACTTTTCGTTGATGACCGATATCCGTGTTCCATCCTCGGGGATGATTCTTATATACGGGCATCTGAACATGTTTTATCACAACACTATCCACAGATGCATTCTCCAATCCAACTCGCATAATTTTTCCGTAGCCACTCCACAAGTCCTGGATCGTCTCTTTTTCAAATAAAGAAGAAGCTCCTGTTGTCTGCAGAATGATCGATCTAAAATAGTCATTCATAAACACCAAATTTAAACATACTCTTGATTGGGATTTTTTTTAATTCTTAAGACAATTGAAATTAAATTTTTTTAAAAATCAATGGCATGGTCTCTTCATCAATCGCACTCATATCAATTAATTTAAGTGATTTTACCATTTTTAAGGTTGTTGTTTTGTAATGTTTAAAATGTGGTGTTTCTAAATGTGCTAGGTATGCTTTTATGTCAGCATAAATTTCCAGTATTCTAATTTGGTTTGAATTTTCTTTTTGGTACATTGGATAAATCGAAATTACCCCAGATTCCAATTCTACCGAAGCTTTTGATTCCTCTTTTAGTACCGATAGATATTCTTCCAAATATTCGGGTTCAATTTCTATTTCCGATAATCTAATCATCATTTTAGACGAATCAAAATTGCTGTGATTCTGTTTTTCTCTACCACAAGAAATGATTAGAACTAGGGTCAATACTATTATGAGTGTTTTATTCATAATTGTAACTAGTGATTAATCTGTTAAAGTGGCCAATACCTTGTCTATCTTACCAGTAAACGGAAAAGTACTTCCAGCATAATTTGGATCTACCTGTGTTCCGGAATCCATCCCCACATCAAAGGTTTCTGCCAAGGAATAAGTTGAAATATGCATAAACTCAAAATAATCTTCATCCACTTTTTCACCGTTTACATATAATTCTCCTGTGCCTGACCAAGGTTTTAAAGTGCCATCAATTTTAGATTTATCCAAGACAAAATTAAATTTAAGATCTGTTTTACCCTTAGGTAATACAGGTGAGGTTAAATGATAATGAACTCCATCTAAAAAGTTATAATCAAAATGAAGCTTATGATCCTTAACATACATTGAATAACCTCCTGTCATTCCACCACAAGAAACAATAACACCCTCTTCATCTCCTTTTAGATCAATTGTAGTTTCAAACTTATGAGACCTTCCTTTTACTGGTATAGAAGCTTTTTCAGCGATACGAACAGCCCCAGGAGCATAATAGGTAAACTCTTTTTTGTCACCAAAAATCACATAGTTCACTGCATTCAATCTTGCCAACATATCGTCATACATAGGATACACTTGATTAGCCCATGCCTCTTCTTCGAAAACTTTTTTAAGTTCTTCAAGTTTTTCAGGATATTGTTCTGCCAAATCAGTGCTTTCAGAAAAATCTTCAGCAACATGGTATAATTCCCAAACATCATCTTCAAAATCAGCTACTAAATTTACATCCCATGGCATTCTGTTAGCGTGTAACGTTACTGCTTTCCATCCATCTTCCCAGATGGCTCTATTACCAAACATTTCATAATACTGTCTTTTCTTGGCATTTGGAGCGTCTGCATTATCAAAAGAATAATTCATCGAAATTCCGGTAAATGGCTGTTGTTTTATTCCGTGATATTCATCAGGCCTTTCAATTCCTACTGCTTCCATAATGGTCGGGGCAATGTCACTAATATGATGGTATTGACTTCTAATTTCACCTTTAGCTTTAATTCCATTTGGCCAAGAAATAACCAATGCATCTTGTTGTCCTCCTCGATGTTCCGATTGCTTAAAATATGGAAATGGAGTATTTCCTGCCATGGCCCAACCTGCATGATAATGAGGGTAGCTATCTGCCTGTCCCCAATTATCATAATTTCGCATATTTGCATCAAAAGGAGTTTGCATACCGTTTAAAACATATGTTTCATTAAAGGTGCCTGCTAAGCCACCTTCTCCGCTGGCTCCATTGTCTGCAGTAACCATTATTAAAGTGTTATCGTATTCACCTATTCGTTTTAGAGTTTCAATCACCCTCCCAATTTGATGGTCTACATGTTCCATCTGTGCGGCAAATACTTCCATTTGTTTCGCATACATTTTTTTCTCTTCAGAATTTAAAGAATCCCAAGCTGGAAGCTCATCGATTCTATCCGATAATTTTGTGTTTGCAGGTGCTATCCCCATTTCTAATTGGTTAGCGAGTATCATCTCTCTGGCCTTATCCCAGCCCATATCAAATTTCCCTTTGTATTTCGCAATATAATCATCCGGAGCGTGATGCGGTGAATGCATAGATCCTGAAGCCCATAGCATCATAAATGGCAATTCTTTGTCCAGTGATTTGTGTCCGGTAATCCAATTTATGGCTCGATCTGCTAAATCCTTATCAAGATGTTCCGTTTTTCTATAAGGTTCTGGATGATGATCATCCCACATTACAGGGATAAATTGGTGTACATCTGCTGCCATAAAAGTATAGGCATGCCCAAATCCTTCATCACTAGGCCAACGATCAAATGGACCTATTTGAGAGACTTCATATAATGGTGTGTGATCCCATTTTCCTAAGGCATAATTTACATAGCCTTCTTCTTCTAGATAATTAGCAACAGATTTTGCTGAAGATGGAACAATAGCATTATACCCAGGAAACCCCATAGCTGTTAGTGCATGACTTCCTAATCCTATCATATGTGGGTTTCTTCCTGCCATAAGGGTAGCTCGTGAAGGTGAGCACAAAGCTGTGGTATGAAAGTTATTATAGCGCAGTCCATCATCTGCTAATTTGTCTATAG
>JAAESS010000301.1 GCA_024229195.1 Flavobacteriales bacterium
ATTTCGACCCAAAATGGCAATGTTTTTATTTTCAGGAAATTCAAAATTTAAGTTCTCAAAAATATATTGATGACCTAATTTTGACGGGTAATATTTGGTTAAATTTTATAATTTGATCATGAATACACAGTGTCTCGGATAGACTTCATAAAACGCAACAACGCGAGTTTACCACTCCTTTGTTTCTTTCCCGTCACTAATTGTTCCGTTAGATACCTGATGACTTGTTCAACCGAGCAGATGCTTTTGCGCTGCGGTAATAAATACGTGGGATATAAAATTAAGCAGCTGAACACCAAGGCTTCGAGCGTTAAGGTTCGCGTTCGTCGCGGGCAAGCGTCTTTATCTGTGGTTAATCCCCAATGGGCATAAAATGGATTGCCGTAAGTCGTCACTTTCTTACCACGCAGCAAGGCTTCAAACCCCGTTAAAGATGTCATGGTATGCACTTCATCCACTTGGGTTAGCAAATCAGACATATTCACATCCGTCACGATCTGATCTGCATCATCCCAAGATAAGGTCAACTCCCCCTTTTCATCACGATGCCCCGCCAACACATCAGGGTGCGGTTTGTAAATGATGAAAGCATCTGCGTTATTTTTTCGCACCTCTGCCAGCAAGTCGGCATTTGATTGCAAACGTGGTGAACCAAATTTCAATGACGCATCGGATTCCACTTGTCCCGGCACTAAAATAATGCGTTGACCGCTTGGCAAAGCTAACCCTGTCGCCTGACCGACGTTATATTTGGTTAAATTGTGCGTGACCAACAAATCAATCAAACGTCTCGCACGCGCTGTTTCCCACGCATCCAATTCAATATGATTAAAAATATTTTCCAAATCACTCGGTGCCGTCGCATCAAAGTAAATGCCTGTTTTATCAAATACCAATGACAATGGCTCAGCCAAATTCACACCCAAGCCCACAGAGCGAATAAACCCGTCTTCAATGCGCCACACAGGATTGTCACACGCCGCTTTTTTGCCCCATACCAAGGTGTTCGCACTTGCACTGTCAGGCTGTATATTCCACGCTCGGAAATAGCCAGAGAGTAATTGACGCCGCACAAAAGAAAGCTGAGAAACATTCACCGAAACGGGTTGAACTTGGGCTGAACGCAGCGCATCAGCAAATTGGTTGATCACGTCTTCGATCTCACAGGCTTTTCCTGTGGCTTGATCGACATATCGCGAATACTGAATATACGCAGCAAAAAACACCTGTGTTAAAGAACGCGAAACGCCACGTCTTTCGCATGTTTGACGATCACAGGTTAACCCCCAACCGGCATAAAAAGGGATGCCAAAACAGTGCACTGACACATCAACTAAAAGTCCCTCAAATCCCATCAGACTTGAAACCGTATATAAATCCGTCGTCTCAGCCAAAAGGTGCCAAGGGTTCACGTTTGCATCACACACCTTAATGCGCGCATTCTCAAACGGAAGCGGATATAAAAACCCCTTTTTCTTGCCACACAGCACATCAGGATGCACTTTTAGCCAAATGGTTTCGCTTGGATGCTCATCGAGCGCGGCTTGCAACATAGCAACAAAATCCTGCTGACACGCATTTGCCCCCTCTACAGAAGCATCGCCTTGGGTTTGATCAATAACCAGCACCTTGGGTTTTTCATCAAAGGGCTTTTGTGCCACCACATTGTATTTTGACAATTGGTATTTTCGCATCGCCGCCATACACGCAGAGGCGCGCGTTAAATCCTGCTCAGACAACTGATCGGCATCACGGATATAATTTTCCAATTCTGACGCTTGGCGAGAATCGTAATAAATCCCTAATCGATCAATGACCAAACTCGATGCTGGCTCACCTTGAACCCCTAACCCAACAGAGCGTAAAAAACCGTCTTCCAACGCAATGTAAGGCAGATCATGTTTCATTGCATAATCACGAGCTTTTTTAGCAGTGGATTTAAATCCCCACCCGATCACCGCATTTTCACCGCCTTTGACCAATGACAATTCAGGAAAAAAAGACGAAAAAAAAGGGATCTTTTTGATCCCTTTTGAAAAACATTTTACTCGGTACATGAATGCTTCACTCAGCCAGCGTTAGATAAGAAATGTTCAATGCGCTTAAGATCAGCCAAGGTATCGATATCTAACGATCTTTCTTCTGGCATCACATAAGGAAAAACGCCCGATTTGGGAATGCAGTTGCCAAGCGAAAAATCACGAACAGAAAAAAGATAAATTGCACCATTTGGCTGAAAACAACGCGGTAAATCTTGACGACGCATATAAGGTGCCGCCGCATCAACCAAACCCGTAATTTCACCTGAATCTAATAACTTGTAGGCTTTCGCAGGCGTATTGTCTGGCTCATACAAAGAAATCACACACTGACAACCTTGCTGCGTAAAAATAGAAAACGCATCCGTAATATCTTTAGCCGTTCGCTGTGGCGATGTAGGTTGTAACAACATGATTTGATCGTCAGCGTCTAATCCCAAATGCTCAATAGCATGCAAAATCACATCATGAGAAGAAGCATGATCGGTGGCAAATTCCGCAGGGCGCTGGATCACCTCCGCGCCACACTCCTCAGCGACTGCCGCAATATCAGGGCAGTCAGTCGAGACACAAATACGATCAAACACACCACTGTCACGTGCAACATCAATTGACCAAGCCAATACCGGCTTGCCTAATAAAGGATAGATATTTTTGCCCGGCAATCCTTTCGAGCCGCCACGAGCTGGGATAAGTGCAATTTTTTTCATACGGTTACTTTTTTACTTTCTAGGTAAATTCGATGGTATTTTCTAAAGAAAATAATGTTTTTCAGTGAGTATTTAAAAAAGTCGACATTGAGTTTCTCAAAATGCAGGTAATTCGCTTTAAATATTCGGTAAATATTTTTAAAAGACAATCTAAAATCAAAGACTTCTTTATTGCCCTTTATTTCAATCGGCTCAGGCTGAAAATCGGGATCGTACACGTGCAATTTTTTCCACTCAGGACAAACCTCAGGTGGCGGATACACAATGCTTTCATGCAATAAACCTGATTCAGCAAAAATTTTCTGCTCATAATGTTTAAAGCGTTTTAACTTTAAAATCGACACTTGCTTGCCGTTATAAATAGCATCCAACAACACGGTTGAGGTTATCGAAATAACGTGTTCTGCTTTCGGTAGCCAATCCGCCGCCGCGCCTTCTACTATCTGCATATTTTCCGGTAATTGAAGACCATATTTAACAACAATGTCTTGAAATGTGATTTTAGGTTTATGAGGGCTTATCTCATATTGGCGCGTACAAACCACCAATTGCCTTTCAGGATGCTTAACCGCGAAATCCATTAAGGTATGAATTAAATCTAAGCGTTCCTTTTCATGGAAAGGCACAATAGATTGTTCAAAGAAAACTGATAAACATAATTCAGCCACAAGATCATATTTATTAAATAAATAGTGCTCGAATGAAACCGATGTTGAATCTGATAAACGAAAAACATTTAGAAAAGTTCTAGATTTTAAATACGAATACTGATTGTAAGAAATAATACATTGTGAATTACTTCTTGATATGACACCTAGTACCGCATCTTTATAAAAGATGCCAGGAAAAATAGAGCATGCATTATTATTGTTGAAAGATTCCTCAACCAATTTAACGCCACCGAAAGTATAAATTAGACTTGAGCAACTTTTAATATTTAAGACTGCATTAACATAGGAATCTTTCATTTAAAAAATAGACTCAAGGAGTTTATTTATTTCAGGTACTTTTATTTTTGAGTATTCATTATAAAGTTGTTCTTTAGTGCAAGAAAGAGCATGATTTAAATCGATGTCTTTTTGAGCATTGATATACAATTTTTCAACTAGAGAAACTACTTTTTCATCTGAACTTAAATCTATTGCAAATGGATTAATTGCTCCATGTGTTGATAGCTCTAATCTGAATAAGTTACATTGAGTTAGCCGTTCAGCTTCAACCCGATCCATTTTATAACCGCCTGAGTAGAACACTAAGGCAGAAGGTAATGCATATTTAGCAATATTCCCAAAACGCTCTAAATTGACTCTCAAAGGTTCGCTAACTTCTGATAAATCGACCATTTTATTGTAAGCAGGAAAAGTGATGACTGGATTTCTAGGATATAAATTCGTTAAAGGACTAAAGACCACAGCATTCTTTCTAATACTTCCCAAGTCAATCAAACCAGACCATAATAACGCGCCAGTTCCCCCTTTTGAACTGCCAAGAAAAATCACAGACTCATAACCATTCGATTCAATGAATTGCTTGAGTAATTTACACTGAGATACAGGATTAAAAACATAGTGATATAACTTTTTATCCGCTATATACAACACATCAGATGAAAACTTATTTTTATAAAGTGTAAATCTTGGGCCAGTAGAAAAAACAATTAACAAATTTTTGCTATTAATCCCTTTTTTAAAATCTATATCATATACGTGATGTACTGACTCTTTTAATGAAAAAAATGACATTTAACCTCTCGAAACATATAAATAAAAAATTCTACTGTAGTTTTTCAATCATACTATTAAAATGCTCTAATGATTTGCTTTTCATCCAACTGCCATCAGGTGAAACCTGATGTGCAAGCAGAAAAAAAGCGCATGCATCATGATACCTTTTCAATATTTTATACCTTAATGCGATATTATATAAATTTGAAAAATCAACCCCAACCTTAAACAATGAATCCTTAGCATAAATGCGAATATTTTGAATTTTAAAATTATTTAAATCTGAAAAAGAAAGATATTGTATTATCTCTGAAAAATTATCATTCGTTACAACATTTAAATTCTTAGAAAGATAATCGTCATTATTCAAATGTATTTGAACTGCATTTAAGATATTAGATAACACTGGGTATTTGTTTACATCTCTTTCTATCAATTGCAACAAAAAATTTAAAGTGAAAAAATTTGATGTGGAAATACAAACAACCGAAGCTAGAATAAAAAAATGTGGTGAGTTGATTTTATTAATCAAATCTGGCAATGCTAGGTTTGCTGACTTGTAATCTTTATTCAAATAAAACTCATAGAATAATTTAAGCTTATGGCATAAGCTTAAATCAAAATCCACATTCTTTGATAAAAAGAACTGTTCTTCATGTAATGTTTGTTCTAAAAAATTAATTAACACACCTTTAGACTTCAACTCAGCTAGTATGTTATGCCCAAATATCACCTCACTACTATCTATAAAATATTTATGCACATTTTTTAGTTCATATAACTGAACAAGATCTTCCACATAATTACCATAATATATTTCAATTTTAGACTTTAAATTGCCTTCAATTAAATTATTTATGTTTTCATATTTAACATCTTTATTTGTTGTTAATTTATAAATCTTATTCAAACAAATCTGCGGAGCAATTGCTATCACTCTTTCAAATTCACATAAACAACCAAATAATAACGCACCATAACCTCCCATAGATGATCCGATAGCAGTGACAGAATCATATTTTTTTGAAAGACTTGTTAATAAAGAAACA
>JAAESS010000302.1 GCA_024229195.1 Flavobacteriales bacterium
CACCAGTGGTCATCCCAGATAAAATGGGAAATTTTTTATCTTCTTTTAAGGATAATTTTAATCGACATAGACCCCTAAGATTGTTAAGCTGGATTCCGGGTAGGATATACCAACAAGTCATCCCAAAGCGTCATGACCTGAGACTCAGTTTAGGACAATGCATAGGAAAACTTACAGCTTCTCTCGAAAGTTTTGACCATCCAAAAGCCCATAGAATCTTTGAATGGGATCTCGCCAATTCACTTTGGACCGCCAATCATATCGATGTTTTTAAAAAACAAGACAAGGAGATCGTCACCTTTTTTCAAGAAAGATTTTCAGACAGACAAAAAGGTTATAAAGCCTTGCCAAAATCAGTCATTCACAATGATGCAAATGACCATAATCTCATTGTTGATCACAACTTAAAGGACCCAAAAGTTTTGGCCGTTATTGATTATGGGGATGCGATCTATTCGCAAACCATCAACGATCTTGCCGTTACCTGTGCCTATGGCATCATGGAACAAAATGATCCTTTGTCTGCTGCACTTTCGATTGTGACGGGATTTAACCAAAGTAGAAAACTTCGTGAAGAAGAATTAGAGTATCTATATGATTGTATTGCCATGAGACTGGTCATCACGGTTACAAAATCAGCACTTAATAAAATCGCCGAACCGGATAATGTTTATTTACAAGTAAGTGAAAAACCTGCCTGGGGAGTTCTAAAAAAATGGAAAGAGATCAGTGCTGATTTTGCCTGCTATAGTTTTAGACAAGCTTGCGGTTATACAGCCCATCCGAAGGAAGAAGAATTTAAAGCTTGGGCCTCTAAGGTTAAGATCGGTCTCGATCAACTTTTCCCAACAGAAAAAACCAATGATTGCATCGGTATTGATCTAAGTGTTTCTAGTAAATGGCTTGGTCATTTAAGTGAATTTGCTGATTTTGATCTTTTCGAATTTAAGATCAATCAACTCCAAAAAAAATATCTGCAATCGATTATTGCCGGTGGATATCTAGAACCAAGACTCGTCTACAGCACAGAGGCATACCAAAAAAAAGGTAACGAAAGGAGAGAGAGTAGAACGATCCATCTTGGCATAGATTTCTGGTTACCTGCCGGTACTCCTGTTCATGCACCGCTAAAAGGTGAAGTTATTCTTGCAGTGAATGATGCAGGAGATAAAGAATATGGTGGACTTATCATACTCAAGCATAAGATAGAAGATCTAACTTTTTTTAGTCTTTATGACCATCTATCTGTTAAAAGTGTCACTTCCAGATTAGCAGGTGAAATTATTGAAGCAGGAGCTTTGGTTGGGCTCTTGGGTAATTATCCTGAAAATGGAAACTGGGCACCACATCTACATTTTGAAATCATGCTTTCTATGCTTGATTTTCACAAGGATTTTCCAGGAGTTGCCTATCGCGGTGAAATTGAAACATGGAAAAGTATTTGTCCTGATCCCAACCTGCTTTTTAAATTAGAGCACTTGGAGAAAGGTATTCTGCCAGATAATAAACAGTTAAAGGCTTTTCGTGCCTCTCATCTAGGGAAAGGAATGAGTTTATCCTATCAAGAGCCACTGCAAATGGTAAGAGGTATGGGAGCTTATCTGGTTGATCAATTCGGGACTGCTTATCTGGACACCGTGAATAACGTGGCCCATGTGGGTCATGAACATCATGCTGTTGTCAAGGCAGGTCAAGACCAAATGGCTTTACTCAATACCAATACAAGATATTTACATGAAAATATCAATCTTTTAGCAAAGGAATTACTTGATACTTTTCCTCCGGAATTATCGGTAGTTCATTTTGTAAATTCCGGAAGTGAAGCCAATGAGCTCGCCCTTCGAATGGCCAAAATAGTCACTAAAAACAAAGACATTCTGGCCTCTGAAATGGGCTATCATGGAAATACAAATGCTTGTATCGAAGTTAGCTCTTATAAGTTTGATAGTAAAGGTGGAAAGGGTTGTCCTGAACATACACAATTATTTCCGCTACCAGATCAATTTAGAGGGCAACATCGAGGAGAAAATGCCGGATTGGCATATGCTCAAGAGCTAGAAAAAACTATTGCGGCACTTAAAAAGAAAGATAGATTACCCGCTGCTTTGATCCTGGAACCAATTATAAGTTGCGGTGGACAAATTGAATTACCCACCGGTTTTTTGGCTAAAGCCTATGAACATACAAGAAAAGCCGGAGGCTTATGTATTTCAGACGAAGTGCAAGTTGGCTGCGGAAGAATGGGGTCCTCCTTTTGGGGATTTCAATTGCACAATGTAATTCCTGATATTGTTACCATTGGAAAACCATTAGGCAACGGGCATCCTGTGGCAGCAGTTGTTTGTACGAGAGAGGTTGCCGATAAATTTGCCAACGGCATGGAATATTTTAATACTTTTGGTGGAAATCCGGTTTCATGCGCTATTGCGAGAGAGGTCCTGAAAACAGTCAAAAGGGAAAGCTTACAATCCAATGCATTGACCATAGGGAATTTTCTAAAAACCGAACTGAAAAAATTAGCTAAGACATTTCCTATTTTAAAAGATATTAGAGGTCAGGGCTTATTTTTAGGAGTAGAGTTAACTGATGAGCACCTGCTTCCTTTGCCAGAGCAAACTCATTATCTGGCCAATCGGATGAAAGACAAAGGCATATTAATGAGTGTGGATGGCCCCGATCATAATGTCCTCAAGATCAAACCGCCTTTGGTCTTCTCAAAAGAAAATGCAATTCAACTGATCGATGCTTTAACATCAGTTCTGAAAGAAAATTATATGACAACCAAATAAACATAATGATGAAAAATTTACTTTTACTATTTAGCTTGCTGCTGTTCACGTCGTGTAATACAACAACTGTTAATGAAGATGAAGTTGCCATTAAAAAGGTGATATCTGACCAACAAATGGCCTGGAACAATTACGATTTAGAGGGTTTTATGCAAGGCTACTGGAAGTCAGAAGAATTGAAATTTTACGGAAGTAATGGTGTTACCTATGGTTGGGATAATACCCTTACTAGATATAAAACAGCCTACCCTTCAAAAGAACATACAGGTGCTTTAAAGTTCGTGCTAAATGACATATCAAAGATTGATAATGTTTCATACTATGTAATGGGAGAATATCATCTTGAACGTTCTGTCGGCAATGCAGACGGTATTTTTATGATCATCTTTAAAAAGATTGATGGACAGTGGAAAATTATTGCTGACACCTCTTGTTAAGGTCAAAAATTATCGCTGAGCTAGCTCCCCATTAATCTTTCAATATCACTGATCTCGATGGGCATCCCGGCAGTTAGATTTAGGTTGCCTCTCTCTGTGATCAAATAATCATTTTCTAACCTACAGCCAATTCCCTCTTCAGGTATATAAATTCCTGGTTCACAAGTTAATACCATTCCTGATTCAAAAGGTCTGGAATACAAGCCAACATCATGAACATCCAATCCTATATGATGGGCCGTTCCATGCATAAAATACTTTTTATACAAAGGTTTTTCAGGGTTCTGATTCGCGATGTCACCAGAAGTTATTAAGCCCAAAACAATGAGCTCTTTTTCTATCAACTTCGCCATTTGCTCCTCATATTCTGAAGAGATCACACCTGGTTTCAATAGCTTGGAACCTTGTTTTAAACAATTCAATACTGACTTGTAAACTTCTTTTTGTCTTTTTGAGAATTTTCCGTTCACCGGGAAACATCTTGTTGTATCTGAATTATAGTTCCCATAACACACACCAAAATCCATGAGTATCATATCTCCATCATTACATTTTGAGTCATTTGAATTATAGTGAAGGGCACAGGCATTTTCTCCTGAGGCTACAATAGGTTGAAAGGCATGTCTGATGGCTCCATGCTTTAAAAAAATGTAACTGAGATCGGCTTCCAATTCATATTCCATCATTCCCGGTTTTACTGATCTCAAAACCCGTTCAAACCCCTTGATACTAATATCTGCTGCTTTCTGAATCGCTGCAATCTCTTCCTGAGCTTTGATTTGTCGCAGCCCTCTGGTGATTTTAGAGGCCCGATGATAATCATGCAAAGGATACTTTAGTTTGCACCAGTTGATCAACCTATCTTGTCTGGTCTCGATCTCACTGGTAGATCTCTTGATGTGTTCATTATGACCCAGATAAAAACCATCAGCTTCAAAAGCCATTAACTGCAGAATCTTTTCAAATTCATCCACCCACTCAACTCTCAATACATCTGAAATCTTTGAGGCATCACCTTTGGTCAATTTATCTCCCTCCCAAATTTTTATATGCTCATCTGTTTTTTTTATAAACAGGATCTCTCTGTTTTCCTTCTTATAAGCATCAGGATACATCAATAAGATGGTTGCTTCCTGATCAATTCCTGACAAATAAAAGAGATCATTATTTTGAGCAAAACCCATTTGATCATCTGCATTGGTCACTTGTACATCATTGGAACAAAAAAGAGCGATTTGATTCTTCTGCATCTCTCCTACAAAGTTTAATCGATTTTTAAAAAATAAACTGCTCGGAATAGATTGATATCTCATATTAGATGTATTTAAAAAGTTCTGTCTGGACTAAAAGGTTCAAGGTCAAGAGAAGCTTTATTTTCGGAAATAATTTCAGACACTAATTTTCCTGTACCTGTAGCCATCGTCCAGCCCATCATTGCGTGCCCTGTAGCTATAGTCAAGTTAGAACACTTATTTGTTCGACCGATATAAGGTATCCCGTCAGGGGATAAAGGTCTCAAGCCTGAAGACGCGTCTTCAATTTCGTTTTTAGTAATTGAAACTCCTTTATAATAATCTTTAGCGGCTTTGGCGATGGCTTTTACCCTTATCGGATCTATGGCATTATTAATCCCTCCTATTTCCATTGTGCCGGCAAATCTTGTAAATCCATTCATAGGAGTGACTGCAGCTTTGGCCTCCGCAAGAATTGCTGGAAGTGAAATTTTTGTTTCCTGTTTTACATTAATTCTATAGCCTTTACCTGCCTGCAATAAAAGTTTCATTCCTAGTTTTTTAGCAATGAGTCCGGTCCATGAACCAGCAGCGAGTATGTATTCATCAGCTATAAAATCACCTTTATTGGTGATGACTTTTCTTATTTCTCTATCCTTTATTTGCAAATCAAGTAGCTTTTGATTTGCTTTGATTTCAACTCCCCGAGCCAAAAGGTAGGTTTTCATATTGTTCATGAACTCATGCGGAGTTGTATGAGAATCACAAGAATAATAAGTGGCTCCAATCACGTCATCACTCACTCCCGGCTCCATAATTCTCAGTTCTTCTATACTGAGCACTTTCGATTCAAGTTGAACCTCTCCCGCCAATTGTGCAACTTTGATTTCCTCTTCAAGCATTTTTTCTGTTTTACAAAGCATCAGTAAACCCTGCTGTTCAAAATGAAAATCAAATCCTGATTCACTTTTAATATCCTCATAAAGTTCATGGCTAAAAACAGCAATATTTCTGATCACAGGAATTGCCTTTTTAACGTGTTGCCTGGTACAACTTTTATTAAAAGCCCAGGCCCAACGTAAAAAATCAGGATCCAATCTGGGTTTTACATAAAATGGACTCGATGGATCAAACATCCATTGTATTCCTTTTTTAACTACTCCCGGTGCCGATAAAGGCACAATATGACTTGGCGAAATATAACCTGCATTTACATATGAAGCACCTTCATCCATTCCTGACTGATCAATAAGCGTAACCTTATGACCAGACTTTTGAAGATAATAAGCTGTGCAAAGACCAATCACACCTCCACCGATAACTATACAATTTTTCATGATTACATCATATCATTACATCACTATCAAATCACCTGGAACCCATATGCATAAGGGTCATCCTGGTCATCGATAACAATCGTATTATACCCATATATTTTCGCCCAGCCTTGAATGCTTGGTACAATGGCTGGTTTATTATTGATACTTGTCTCTTCTTCAATCCTGCCGATAAAAGTGGAGCCAATATAGCTCTCGTGAACATAATCTTCTCCTTTTTTCAGCTTTCCTTTGGCGTGTAACTGAGCCAGTCTTGATGAAGTTCCTGTTCCGCAAGGGGATCTATCTATTGCCTTATCCCCGTAAAATACAGCATTTCTACCCGACGACTCGGGATCCAGAGGTTCGCCGGTCCACAACATGTGACTTGCATTTCTTATTGACTCATTTTCAGGATGTATAAAACGATCAGGATATTTCTCATTAATTCTCTTTCTGACAATCTGAGAATACTGAATGATTTGTCCTGCAGTAAAATCCTGTACTCCCGAATAATTTTTTTGTGGATCAACGATTGCATAAAAATTACCTCCATATGCCACATCGAATGTCAGTTCACCCAGATCAGGACAATCTACTATTAATCCCTCTGCAGCAAGATAACTTTTGACATTGGTCAGCTTGACCCATTTTACTTTCCCATCGTTCTCTTCATATTCTATTTCAACCAGTCCGGCGGGAGCTTCCATTTTTACTTTGCCCGGAACTTTCGGATTGATCAATCCCTCTTCAATACCAATTGTAATAGTTCCTATGGTACCATGACCACACATAGGAAGGCAGCCTGAAGTTTCTACAAAAAGAATAGCAAAATCATTTTCAGGATCATGCGGTGGATAGATAAAACTTCCACTCATCATGTCATGACCTCGAGGCTCATACATTAATCCCCGTCTTATCCAATCATACTCTTTTATAAAATGGAGCCTCTTCTCATTCATGTTTTCTCCAATGAGCTCAGGGGCCCCAGTGGTAATCACCCTAACAGGATTACCACAGGTATGTCCGTCAATACATTTAAATATCTTAGGCCTCATTTTTCTTGTTAGCAATATATTGATTGATCCTTTTTTCCAGTATCGGTAATGTCACTGTTCCTTGCTCTAAAATCACCTCATGGAATTCTCGAATATCGAACTCATTTCCGAGCGCTTCTTTTGTCTTAAGTCGTAATTCTCTTATTTTCAATTCTCCTATTTTATAAGATAATGCCTGACCAGGCCATGAAATATATCGATCTGTTTCAGTTTCAATTTCATGAAGCGACAGGGCTGTATTTTCTCTCATAAACTGAACTACTTCTTCCCTTGTCCATTCAAATGCATGAATACCTGTATCGACAACCAATCTGCAAGCCCTCCACATTTCATAGGTCAACTGACCAAACCTTTCGTAAGGATTTGTATACATGCCCATTTCAGCAGCTAGAAATTCAGTATACAATCCCCAGCCTTCACCATAGGCTGAAAGGTATAGATCTCTTCTAAAACTGGGTATGCTGTCACCTAATTCATTATTTAAACTGATTTGCAAATGATGCCCAGGAACTGCTTCATGTACTGTTAAAGCAGGCAAGGTGTATAAGGTTCTGCTCGGTAAATTATAGGTGTTTACCCAATAAAAACCAGGCTCATTATCTGCCTCAGTTCCTACATATCTTCCGGCTGTATATTTAGGAGCAATTGCTTCAGGTACAGGAGCCACCCCGTATGGTTTTCTTGGTAAAGTCTTAAAAAATTTTGGTAGTTGTTCGTCTGCTCTTTTCGCCATATCACGAGCGATCATCATTAATTCTCTTGCCGATGTTGCATAAAACTGCTCATCCGTTCTGAGAAAAAGTAAAAAATCATCAAAAGATCCTTTGAAACCCAATTCATCAATGATCTTTTGCATCTCTCCTCGAATTCTTTTCACTTCGCTTAAACCAATTTCATGAATATCCTTTGCGGTATATTGGGTACTCGTAGTGTAAAAATTAATCCGATTTTGATAAAATATATCTCCTTCAGGGGTTGAAGAAACACCAAGTGTGGTTCTTGTATTGGGAAAATAATTTTCCTCAAAAAAAGTTTTGATCCTTTTGAATTCAGGAGTCACAGATTGTTCTATACTTTTTTGTGCGGCTAAAAGAACTGAATCCTTTTGCTGCTCACTAAGATCATTCGGTAAATTCTTAAAGGGCCCATAAAAAAATGAATCTTTAAAATCATCTACCAAATGCATCTCATAAGTACTTTCGTAACCATTAAAGATTACCCTTGGCTGTGAAACACCTTTTTTCAATCCCTTATCAATCAAAACAAAATATTCATCAACATGTCTTGGAATATCATTCAACAGATCCAGATATTTTTTAGTCTGCTCATAGTCTTTCAGGGGCTTAACCCTGTATACCAAACTGCTGTGAAATCCTGAATCTGATAAAAGAGGATTCAGATACATCTGAAAATCATTATAATCAATCGTGTTTTGCAATTTAAACTTTAAAAGTTCAAAAGAGATCTGCTCTGATTCTGAAAACTGAGCTGTATCCAATTCATTTAATTCATCAATGCAACTTAAAGCAAAATCAGCTTCAGCCTGAAAATAGATTTCATTGAATAAACCAAGTGGAAATTCTTCTTTCTCAAAGCCTTTGTGATCCTGAACTTTTTGTATAATACCTTCCAATAATGACGAATCCTTTTTTTTGCCAGATTCACAAGAAGCTATTAAGGATAAGCTAAAAACGAGTATGATGATTTTTATATTCATAAACTTACACGGAGTCAGCACTCAATTGATTATTCACAAACCTCATTATTCCCAGAGGGTTCTCATTTTTTAAAGCCTCGGGTAATAATTTATTTGGCCAATCCTGATAACTAAAAGGTCTGACCCATCTTTTGATCGAATTGATCCCAACTGCTGTAAATCTGCTATCGGTCGAAGCCGGATAAGGCCCACCATGGACCATCGATGGACAAACTTCCACTCCGGTTGGTACTCCATTAAAAATGATCCTTCCCACTCTGTTTCTTAGTGCCTCAATGACACCATTAAAAGCTACTGCTTCATTTCCTCCTGCTATCAAGGTTCCGGTAAGCTGACCTTCAAGTTTTAAAATAATTGCTTCAAGTTGTTCTTTATCTTTGCACTGAACTACCATCGTAAAAGGACCAAAAACCTCTTGATGCAGGGCCGGATTGTCTAGAAAAACATTTCCTTCGACTGTTGTAACTGCTTGTCTTGCTATATTGTCACCAATTTCATTGTCATACTCGGACACCAGTTTCAGCTCATTATATGCAAGTGCTTTTTCTTTATTTTTTTCATAAGCTCCGATGATATTAGGATGCAGCATACATCCGGGTTCTATCAATACGATCTCCTCAGAAAGCCTTGTAATAAAATAATCCAGATCCTTTCCTTTTATCCCCAATAGCAAGCCCGGATTCGTACAAAATTGTCCGGTTCCAAGCGTCACTGATCCAGCATAAGTTTTAGCCAATGCCTCACCGCGTTGTTTTAACGCCTCCGGAAGAAAAACAACAGGATTCACACTACCCATTTCTGCAAAGACAGGAATAGGCTCTTCTCTTTTCGAAGCCAGATCATAAAGTGCTCTTCCTCCTCTTATACTTCCTGTAAAACCAACCGCCTTAACTTGTGGATGTTGCACAAGTTGCACACCGACTTCAATACCACTACTATTCAAGTTTGAGAATACACCTTCAGGCATTCCTGTTCTATTTGCAGCCTTTATGATGGCTGAAGAGACCAACTCACTCGTTCCGGCATGCATCGGATGAGATTTAACAATTACCGGACAACCGGCGGCCAAAGCAGCAGCTGTATCTCCCCCAGCTGTAGAATAAGCCAAAGGGAAATTACTTGCTCCAAATACAACAACTGGTCCAAGAGGAATCATCATTTTTCTGATATCGGGTTTTGGAACAGGTGCTCTGTCAGGCTGTGCTGTATCAATATACGCATCCACCCAATCTCCTTTTTTAACAAGATCGGCAAAGGTTCTAAGCTGGAACATGGTCCGTCCTCGTTCTCCCATGGCTCTTCCCTGTGGCAGGCCAGATTCGGAACAATAGGTATTGATCAATGTATCTCCCAAAGCCTCAATTTCATCCGCAATAGCATTTAAGAATTCACTTTTTCGCTCACCTGAATAATCCTGATAGCTACCAAAAGCCTTCCATGCTGAAGCTACTGCCAGATCGATCTCTTCTGTTGAGGCCTCGTAAAATTCATACTCGTTTTCTATATTGCTGACCGGATTAAAAGTTTTAAATATTTTACTCCCTCCTGCACTCATTTTTGTGCCGATATAGTTCTTTCCTGTAATCATATGATATTTCTCTTTATTATGAGTTTCTTATTGTTTTACCGATGAGACGGTCACTATTTAAAAAGTATCTTTCTAATTTTATAGATTTTTATAATCCGGCAATAAGGGTCTGTCCTTCATAGCCTTATCAATGATCGCCAATACCTTTTTCCTTTCAGCTCCCGCCAATGGTAATCGGGGCTCTCGAACATATTCTGTACCGATTCTTGTTGCCACCTCAGCCAACTTGATATTCTGTACTAATTTAGTGTTTATATCCAACTCCAACAATGGTAAAAACCATCGATATATATCTATGGCCTCTTGAGTTCTTCCGGCTTTCGACAATTCGTAAATAGCGACTGTTTCTGCAGGAAAGGCGCAAACCAATCCGGCAACCCATCCGTCTGCTCCGATCAATAAACTTTCGAGAGCCAAGGTATCAACTCCGCATAGTATGGCAAGTCGATTACCGAATCTGTTTCTGATACGATTGATATTTGAAATATCTCTTGTTGACTCCTTAACGGCCTGAATATTTGGGCAATCCTTCAGCAGATCTTCGAACATATCCATAGTCACTTCGATGCCATAATCAACAGGATTGTTATAGATCATAATGGGAAGTGAAGTACTTTGAGCTACTTTTTTAAAATAGGTGACTGTCTCCCTATCATCCGCTTTATAGCGCATTGGGGGTAACATCATCAAACCACTTGCTCCATCTTCCTGAGCCATTCTTGCCAGTTCAATAGCAGCTTTTGTAGATTGTTCAGCAATATTAATGATTACAGGAACTGCTCCTTTAACATAAGAAACAGTTTCTCTGACCAAGGTTCGTTTTTCTAATTCAGTTAGTGTACTGGCTTCTCCCAAGGTTCCCCCCAAAATAATTCCATGTACTCCGGCATCGAGCTGGGCCTTGATATTCACTTTAAAATTCTCAAGATCCAGTTCATCATTGGCATTAAATTTAGTAGTTACGGCAGGCATAACTCCTTTCCATTGTATTGTCATAATTCTAATTGTTTTATGACAAAATTAAAAGAAGATCACATGACTGGTTTCATATAAATTAGCCTATTATAGTACTATATTAACTCAATATGTAAATAATTGCATATTTTTGATTAATATTTGCCTAAAATAACGAATGAAAGTATTTCCCTTTAAGATTCCAAAACCTGAAAATGAAACCTTGGTTGTTCAAGAAGATCATGTACCCAAACTCTATGACAAATTGCATCAGCATCAGGAAATTCAGATCAGTCTGATCAAAAAAGGAGAGGGTAGTTTTATTATAGGAGATCATGTTGGTGAATTTAGAGAAAGAGATATTTTTATCATTGGTGAAAATTTACCTCATGTCTTTCGCAACGACCCTCTTGATGGTGAGGTTCATATGATTTCCCTGTTCTTTATGAAATCCAGCTATGGGGATCATTTTTTTGCACTCCCTGAATTCAAAAGTCTCGATCCTTTATTTCAGGCCTCAGCCTTAGGTATTCAGCTCGACAGACCTTCTGATTATTTAAGAGAATTAATAGAAAAAATGATTTTGAATTCGAAGCTTGATCGATTCATTTCTTTTTTAGAAATTTTAAAGGCCATTTCCCAGGAGCGATTTAGTAGCTTATCCTCTGATATTCACAAAAAATCATATGGTGAAGAAGAAGGAAAAAGGATGCGGGATATATTTGAGTTCTCACTCAATAATTATGACCAGAATATCAATCTACATCAGGTAGCGGACATCGCTAATATGACTCCCAATGCATTTTGCCGATATTTTAAACAGCGTACAAATAAGACCTACATCAATTTTCTGCTTGATATCAGAATTGGACATGCATGCAAACTTCTTACAAAAAAAACAGACCTCAGTATTGCTGAGATCTCTTACAAGTCAGGATTTAACAACCTAACAAATTTTAATAGAAAATTTAAGTCTATTAAGGGCATCACTCCTTCTGAATTCAGAAAAAAAAATTAAATAAGATTCACCGAACACGAGGGACGGTTCGGCGAATTCTTAATACTTATCAAAAACAAACTACTTCGGTAATCCAGATACATAGTTATGTTTAATCACTATGAACTCCGGTATATTGTAGTTTAAAATTTATAGTTCCTTATCATAAAGATCTATCTCGAAATATTCGCATACGTGGAGATGGCAGGTTAGTAAACGATATTTCTTTTAGTAAAATGATTTCAAAGTGATATTTTAAAGTTCCTTTAATTGATCACGTAGTTTTTTTGGAAGTCCATTGACGACCAAATTATAAGAATGGTCTATCAATTCTCTAAAGAGTTCATTGGAAAAAGAGCCATCGTAAGTAACAGTGTTCCAATGCTTTTTGCTCATGTGAAAGCCGGATATGATACTATCGAATTGTTCTCTTAATTCAATGGATCGCTCCGGATCACATTTCAAATTGACCTTGAATTCAGGATCATCCAATCCTGTCAATGCAAACATTTTACCCATTACCTTAAATACCAGTGTGGTCTCATCAAATGGAAATTCTTCAGTCACCATAGGTTTCTGTAAACAATACATCCTAAATTCTTCTACATCCATGATATGAGTTGCTTAAACTAGATAAAAACCAATGCCAATTTGATCTCGTTATAAGTTAATTCACCTTTTAGCAAATCAAAAATAGGTTTCAAACTGATTCTTTCTCCTGGTCCTATTTCTTTTACGAGTTGATTTCTGGCCTTTTTAACTTTATTTAAAACCTTGGTATCGGGTTTAAAATTTCTGAGGTCCGTTTTTGGATACAATGCTGCAATTTTTATCAAATGTGTCGCAACTGTTCCATAAGTCAAGTCTCGTTCAATGACAATATCTTCCAGAGAATGTCCTTTATCGATAAGCTGTTTGGTAATCAAGTAAGTCGATTTCTTAGTAACCTTTTTTCCTTTTTCCAAGTTTTTACAGTTCTCCCGTATCTCATCTTTGTCTAAAACCCCTCCACTGTTTTTAATAAACTCTTTAGCTTTGATTTCCAGATCTTCTATTACTATGAATTCTTCCGTCTCATTAGATAATTCCTGGAACCGAAGATCAGCCTTTAGGGCCAGACCATCGACCTGCAGAGCTGTTGTATTGAGCCCTATAAGTTGAAGTCCGTCTAAACTCTTTACCCTTGATAATGCCACATAACCTTGTCCTTTCTCAAAGGTTTTACTAAGGTCCATCACAGCACTGTCAAGTGTCATCCCTTGACTTTTATGTACCGTTATTGCCCAGGCAAGTCTTAGGGGAACTTGAGCATAACTTACCAGCAGTTTTCCTGTCTCATCTTCTATCCTCCAATCTTCAGGCTCAGCCGTGATCTCATAACCATTATTCAATTGAATGACAGGATAACCTTCGTCATTGTATCTGACCACTTTACCAAGAGAACCATTGAGATAACCTTTTTCATAATTGTTCTTAACAAACATTACTTTAGCATCCTTTTTCAACTCCAGGGTTTCGGGTGCCATGATTGACCTTTTAACTGTTTCAGCCAATTTGAGGTTTCCCTTGACTTTTGCTTTAAAGATTTTTTTTCTTCCTTTGATCTCAGTAATATGGGCAGTATTGATTCTGTCGACGTCCATATTATGTGTGTACAAACGCGTCGGCTCCTCTGCATCCACGAGTTCTTTACTCGATTGCAACAATCCGATCGACTTTTCTGTTACGCTTCCCTTTCTAATCTCATTTAGAACATCATTGAGTTCACTATCGGTTTGTCTGAACTGATCGGTCAAATAACAAATTGACAGATTTGCATTTAACCAGGACTGAGACATAAAAGAAAACTTATCTCTGTTTGTTTCACCTGAGCTGCCAATGGGTGGTAATTGAAAAAAATCACCACAAAGAACTACTTGAATACCCCCAAATGCTTTCTCGTTTTCTCTGAAAAATTGCAATACTTCATTGACCAGATCAAATTGCTTTTTATGTAACATTGAAATCTCATCAATGATCAGCACCTTGGTTTTTTCTATATGCTTCTTTAGGTATTTTTTTTGTCGAAGATCTCTTAAATTTCTCAAACTCAAAGAATCCTTAATTCCAATACCTGACCAGGCATGAATGGTTGTTCCCTGTAAATGAGTTGCTGCAATACCGGTAGAAGCTGTAATAGACACAGGTACTTTTCTTGCCTTGAGATATTGAATGTACTTATTGAGCACATAAGTTTTTCCTGTACCGGCAGAACCGGTTAAAAACACATTAGCTCCTGATTTTAATACGGCCAAAGCCTGTTCTTGATTCACGTTTTTATTTTTATTCTTTGCTGAGGTAAATTAGGCTTCCAATTCTTTTACCTTTGTCTCTTTTAGCGCGATGCCCTTATTATTTTTAGCGAGTAGCAGATCTTCATAGTCTAAGGTCCAGCCGATGGTCTCGACAATATTTTGAATTAAAAGAACGGCTTCCAGTGCCTCACTTTTAGCGGTATCATACAAACCACTTTCTGGTATCTTTAACAATACATGTTCTTTCGCTTGAGAGTTTACTTCAGTAAGATCAGTTGAATCAAATTTATTGAACAAGCCTTCCTTTTTATCATAGTATTTTAAATCAGTTTCGAGACTTAAGATCTGTGGATCCGGAAATTCTGTAAGACGGATAACCTTTTTATCATTAATGGCTTCCATTTTTATTTTCGATAGATCATAGCCCACGTGCGCCTTGGCATTGATCAATAAAATGGCTTTCTTTTTACTTGAAACCATACTCATAAATCGCTCCTTGGTATTCTCATAATGATAGATCTCTGCAAACTCTCCTTCAACCGTGATCAGTTTCCAAACTTTTCTGATCTTTTCCATGATTACCATTGATTGAGAGTTGGTAATGTCTTTTCCTTTCTGAATTTTGATATATTTCAAAACCCAGTAAGTGATGATCGCACCGAGAAATAAACCTAATAAACCTTCCATAAATCTGATTGATGATTTAAAAGTACTAAATATATCATACTTTCAATAAAAACAAATCTGAAGAAATCCCATCCGCAAGAAAATAACTTTCAGGTCTTAAAAATAAGTGCCCGTCGCTTAAATTCAAAATTCCTTTTTCTAAATACTTTTTAGCCTGCTCTAATACCTCTTCTGTATATTTTTCTCCATACTTCCTACTAATTTCTTCGAGAGACACTCCCCATATTGTTCTCAAACCGGTCATGATTGCCTCATTAATAACGTCTTCGGGACTTAGTAGCTCCTTTTCAATTGGTATGGTTCCTTTATGAATTGCAGAAAGATATTTAGCATTATTAGCGACGTTCCAACCGCGATGTAATCCGTCATAAGAATGTGCTGAAGGGCCTATTCCAAGATAATTTACTCCTTTCCAATAAGAGGTGTTGTGTTTTGAAAAATAGCCTTTTCGTCCGAAATTTGAAATTTCATATTGAATATAATCCATTCTTTCCGTCTCCTTCTGCAGGATTTTAAAATGTTTTTGAGTCAAGGAGTCAACAGGAGCCTGATATTTACCACTTTTTATAAAATGATCCAGAGCTGTTTTTGGCTCAACCGTTAAAGCATAACTCGAAATGTGTTGTATCCCGAGTTCAAATGTCAATTCAAGATTTTCCACCCATTTTTCTTCACTTAAATGTGGTAATCCATAAATCAAGTCAATGCTGATATTATCAAAATGTTTTATGGCCAACTCCATGGATCGTTTGGCCTGATTTGCATCATGGGCCCGATTCATGTAACGAAGATCCTGATCAAAAAACGATTGTACCCCAATACTCAAACGATTTACTCTGGACAGGGCCAATGCCTCTATTGTTGATTTACTGAGATCATCCGGGTTTGCCTCTAAGGTGATTTCAGGATGATCAGCCACATCATAATGACTTGCGATAAGCTCCACAATATGGTTAATTTCGTCAGTTCTTAACAAAGACGGTGTTCCTCCTCCAAAATAAATTGTTGTCACCTGATCTGATATTTCAGACTTTCTCAAAAGCAATTCCTGACCTATGGCTTTTAGCATTTCATCTTTCCTTTTGAAGGAAGTTGAAAAATGAAAGTCACAGTAATAGCAAGCTTGTTTACAAAAGGGTATGTGAATATAAATCCCTGACATAAAATTCGAAAATAATAGAGGCGCAAGATACGAAGTAAGATACACTCTTATTGATTTGGGATCCAGGAAAGAAAAGTTAGCAATTCAGTCATCAAATTCGATAATATCCTAAATCATTTCTAAACTACAGCCTAACCAATTCGCTTCTCATTTTGCTTTACAAATGAGCCCCAACCAGAATAACCTTTGCCAGACTGCTCCTTACCCTCATTATAAAAGTGACAAACAGCAGCGGCGAGACCATCAGTAGCATCGAGATTTTTCGGAATCTCTTTGAGTCCTAATACACTCTGCAACATTTTAGCCACTTGCTCTTTAGAAGCATTTCCGTTTCCGGTAATCGCCATTTTTATTTTCTTTGGAGAGTATTCCGTTATCGAAACTTCTCTTGATAAACCGGCTGCCATAGCAACACCTTGCGCTCGCCCAAGCTTTAACATTGATTGAACATTTTTACCAAAAAAAGGAGCTTCAATAGCAATTTCATCAGGATGATACGTGTCGATAAGTTCTATGGTTCTCTCAAAGATCAATTTGAGTTTTGTGTAGTGATCGCTGTACTTCTTCAGCATTAACTCATTCAATTGCATAAAGTACATTTTTTTATTGACCACCTTGATCAGGCCATAACCCATTACAGTTGTTCCAGGGTCGATTCCCAATATGATTTTCTCTTTTGGCAATTTTAATACTTTTAATGATTACGGTAAATATCAGAATGATATTTTGTTTCTTTGCGTAAATGTACAATAACTTGCAAAAATACTTTTCGAGTTTGGTATTTTTAATCAAAATACTAATTATTGCCGGGGCTTATTATGTCATATCGGATAAGTTGCTGAATGACAGTAATTTTAATAGTTTTTTATGGTTTGAACGTTTTGAGACCTTAGACTCTTCGGGTGTATCATTTATGATATCAATTGTATTATTTACCCTGATCAATTGGATACTTGAAATCTTAAAATGGAAATCACTGGTTAGTACAATATCAGGAATTTCCTTTATTCAGGCAGCTAAACAAAGTCTGGCCTCACTTACGGCCTCTCTTCTTACGCCAAACAGAATTGGTGAATACGGAGCAAAAGCTATTTATTATTCTAAACCCAAGCGACCAAAGATTCTGATGCTTAATTTTCTTGGTAATGCCTATCAGATGCTGATGACCCTACTTTTTGGTGCTATAGGATTATTGATCCTTGGGGATCATTTTTCTTTTCAATCTATCCCTGTTTCTTATCGCCTAGGCCTTTTTACCGTCTTAGTTATTTTATTTTTTACGCTTGTAATTTTTCAAAAAAAATGGATCAACCCTTTTCAAAGAATTGTGAATACTTTTTTAAAGATTCCATTTGATACGCATAAAACAGCCATGTTATATTCAGCAGGC
>JAAESS010000303.1 GCA_024229195.1 Flavobacteriales bacterium
CAAACTTACCAATGGTAAAGATTCAGTTTCTGTAATTGATGCTATTGCCACCGTTGACAAAAAAGGTGAAAACTGGGCTATTTCATTGGTGAACCGTCATCCTTCGGAGAACCTCGAGTGTAAAGTTACAATGGGAGATAAGCTGTTAAATGGAACATATAAAGCAAAGATCCTCACCGGTGAATCAACCGACACTTACAACGATATTGAGCATCCTAATCGAGTAGCTCCCAAAGAGGTGGAGCTAAAGTTTAAAAATGGTGTCGTCCACCTACCGCCTCACTCATTGACAATTGTTCATATTAAGGGTGATTATAAATAGAATATTATTAAAGCCCTCTAATCTTTATATTTCTAAACCATACATCATCTCCATGATCTTGAAGTCCAAAATACCCTTCTTTCTCTACATTTGCCCAATTTTTATTCAAATTAGGAAACTTACTTCTAGAAACATCCTCTTCCCATTTTGGAGTCCATAGATGATATTCTACTACCACTTCTCCATTTTGTTTATGAATTACTGTGCCGTTATAAACTATGATTTCAACCTTATTCCACTCACCTGCTTTATTTGCATTTTGTGGAACTGCTGGATAAAGGTCATATAATGCACCTGCCTGCCTGTTTCCGTCTTTACCTAAAAAGGCATCAGGATGCCTGTCATTATCTAGAATCTGCATCTCAGGAGCCGTTCTCCATATGAAATCAAATTCAGGAGTCTCCTGACCTAAGTAGAAAATTCCAGAATTTCCTCCCTCAGAAACTTTCCATTCCAGTTTTACATGAAAGTTTGAGAATTTCTGATCATATATAATATCGCCACCATTTGAAGATCCTGCCTCACCTCTACCAGATGCTCTCATATAGATTTCTCCTGATTCTGTAATTTCCCAATCAGTAGGAAAAGTCTCTTTTTTATATCCCCTCCATCCATCTGAAGTTTTACCATCAAAAAGAAGCCTCCATCCTTCAGTAGTTTCTTTTTCAGTAAGTATATTGTTTTCCACAGCCACTGATATTTCTTGACTTTTTGTTGTATTTGAACAAGCTAAAATAAAACTTATAGTGACTATAGTTAATATATAATAGATTTTCTTCATCTTAATATTTTTTAATTATCATTAGTAATACCAGCCATTTCGATATGAACGTTTTACATATTCGCTAGCTGCCTCTTTTGCATTTATTTTTGTTGTTTTAGTATCCCATTTGGGATCTCCATTAATTATATCAAATTTATCACTGGTAACAACTCGAATTTCATCAGAATCTGAAATATTTGTGATCCTCATATTATCTGCATCCCATTCTAACCTTCTTTTAAGATCTTGAAGTCTTATAGCAAGATTACCCATAACTACTA
>JAAESS010000304.1 GCA_024229195.1 Flavobacteriales bacterium
GAATCTTGGAAAGATATAATTTTAGCCTATGAGCCTGTATGGGCTATTGGTACGGGAGAAACGGCTAGTCCAGAGCAAGCTCAAGAGATTCACGCTCATGTAAGAAAGCTAATAGCAGATAAATACGATGCAGATATGGCAGATGAGGTTTCTATTTTATACGGTGGAAGTGTTAAACCTGCAAATGCAAAAGAGATATTCTCGCAAACCGATGTAGATGGCGGGCTAATTGGAGGAGCAGCTTTAAAAGCAGATGATTTTACAGCCATTGTAAAAGCGATATAAACTTTTTCAAATCAGAGTAAAAATGGATGACCTTGTCATCCATTTTTTGTTTTATCTTTGCATTCTCAAACAGAATTATGCACAACTACGTCGGATGCTATTTTAAATTTCCAAATCGTCCGGAATTTGGAGAATTATTGATCGCGGAACTAGGTTTATTGGGTTTCGAATCATTTGTAGAACAAGAAAATGGCTTGGAGGCTTATATTCCTGAAGGGGATTGGTCCGAAGACTTATTGAATCAAGTCTATGTACTACAACACAACCCCGATGCAATTGATCTAGATATAAAAAAGATTGCTCAAGAGAATTGGAATCAGACCTGGGAAGATAGTTTTACCCCGATAATAGTGGATGACGCTATTCAGGTCAGGGCCTCTTTTCATCCAAAAAAGAACTTTGCCTTTGATATCGTAATTACCCCTAAGATGAGTTTTGGTACGGGTCATCACGAGACAACTCATATGATGTTAAGCCACCTTTTGAATATGGATTTAGAGGGGAAAAGGGTATTGGATATGGGCTGTGGCACAGGAATATTGGCTATATTTTCTGCAATGAAAGGAGCTAAGACAGTGGATGCTATTGATATTGATACTTGGTGTTTTGAAAATACAGAGGAGAATGCAATTACTAATGGTGTTGATAAGGTTATAAATGCTTTTGAGGGAGATGCGAATTTATTACTAGATCAAAAATATGACCTCATTATAGCGAACATCAATAGAAATATTTTACTTTCTGATATTCCGGTTTATGCAAAATGTTTATCTTTTGAGGGTGAGCTCTTGCTGAGCGGATTCTATACAGAAGATCTGGAGAAAATAAAAGACAAATGCCATTCGAACGGATTGATTCTAGAGGAAAATGATGTTTTGGAAAAGAATAATTGGATGGGGTTAAAATTTAAAAAGATATAATCAATGACAAAAAATGAAAAAACGCAAGTCGATTCGAAAATTAAGGAAGATACAGGTTCAAAGCATGAGCTTATTTTGTTTAATGATGATGTCAATACATTTGATTTTGTGATAGATGCTTTAGTTCAGGTGTGCGGCCATA
>JAAESS010000305.1 GCA_024229195.1 Flavobacteriales bacterium
AATTTTGAGCAAATTATAGCGACGGTAGAAGGACGTCAAAAGCAACCATCAAGTATTTACAAAAAAATGAAAATTAAGTCTCGAAAATTTTCAGAAGTCCTAGATATGCATGCATTTCGAGTTGTCGTAGAAAATACGAATGCATGTTATCAAGCATTGGGCCATATCCACAGTTTATATAAACCGATTCCTTTAAAGTTCAAAGATTACATTTCAGCTCCTAAGCCAAACGGCTATCAATCTCTTCATACTGTACTTATCGGACCAAGAAAAATGTTTATTGAAGTTCAAATTCGATCACAGCAGATGGATTTTATATCCGAATATGGTATTGCAGCCCATTGGCACTATAAAAATACGGATGAGCCATCAAAAAAATTAGCACGTAACTGGATGGGTTCTTTGTTAGATATTCAGCAAAATACTGATACATCAGTTGATTTTTTGGAAAGCACTAAATCAGATTTATTTTCTGACGAAGTGTTTGTTTTTACTCCGGCTGGAAAAATCATTCAGCTACCATTAAGGGCAACCGTCCTTGACTTTGCTTATGCTGTTCATACGAACGTAGGTAAAAAAGCCCAAAAAGCAACAATAAATGGTAATGAAGCAGAACTCTCAACACCTCTCAAATCTGGACAAACAGTAGAAATTATTACTGGAAGATTTGTAAAACCTAAGCCGGGCTGGCT
>JAAESS010000306.1 GCA_024229195.1 Flavobacteriales bacterium
AATGGTTGCTTTCAAGATTAATCCCAATAATTGCTATTTATTGCTTAATGAGGCACAAAAATGCATTTTGGGAAAATATAAAAATCCTAAAAAAAGATTTATTTTTCCTAGCAAGCATCATCGTTGTTATTTCAACACTTATTTTCTCGATTATTAGAAATGATGACTTTACCGTTGGCAGGACAATTTTTACGTGCCTTGTCTACATATCAGTTATACCTTGGAATAAAATAAAACCATCATTGATTGCTTCAACGTTTATATTAGGAGGTTTGATTACTGGAGGGACTGCGGTTTTTGATTACTTCATTCTTAACCATGAAAGAGTTGGTACCGTTACAAATCCAATTCCATTTGCTACTTTTTGTGCTTCACTATCACTTATAAACCTTTACATTGGTTTGAATGTTAAAAACTCGTTCATCAAAAACTTTGCTTACATTTCATTTATTTTATCTTTCTTCGCAATGATATTATCTGGAACACGAGGGGTTATATTATTTTATCCATTCATCATTGGATATTTGATATTTCCTTACCTAAAAGCAGAAAAAAAACCATTAAAAAAATCACTCGTTGTTATCATCTCTCTAATATTAATATATTTCAGCGCACCTATTTTAGAAGAGAGAATTAAATTCACAATGTTTGAAATATCAGCTTTAAGCGGTCATAACTTTTCAGGCTCTTTTGGTAACAGATTATCATTATGGAATAATGGTCTAATGCTAGATTTAGAACAGGTTTTTTTCGGTATCGGTGATATTGCAACATTGGACAGATTAAAAACTGACTTCTCTCATTGGCCCTTTTTCAGTCATTATCACAATCAATTCATTGATAATTATGTTAAATACGGACTAATAATGACATTATTTTTTGTTGCTTGGTCTTTCTCACCTTTACTTATTAATATATCTTTCCCTATAGTCTTAGCAATAATTATTACGTTTACCACAGCATCCTTAACTGACGTACCATTTTTACACTCGCACTTAGTTTACTTTTTTACTTTAACAATGTTTTTGTTCTCATCATTAAATAAATTAAACAAATAGATTGCGCTAATGTTAAACCTTTCCGGCTGCTCTTTATTAACCAATTCATTAAAAATGAGTTTTATATTTCCTATTATAAAAAGAGATGATTTTGATTAATTCAATTTATACCGTCTCCCGCCTTAATTCAGAAGTACGCCTCCTTCTTGAAACTGAAATGGGGATAATTTGGCTAGTAGGTGAAATATCTAATTTAAGCGTGCCAAGTTCTGGGCATTGGTATTTGACACTCAAAGATTCAAGAGCCCAAATAAAATGCGCCATGTTCAAAGGTAACAATCATAAAGTCACTTTTAAACCGGTCAATGGACAACAAGTGCTTGTGCGGGCTAGGCTATCTTTATACGAGCCGCGTGGAGATTACCAACTTATCATTGAAAGCATGCAACCTGAGGGTGAAGGGCTACTCCAACAAAAATTTGATCAATTAAAAAAACAACTTGCTCTTGAAGGCTTGTTTTCTACTGAAAATAAAATTGAATTACCACGTCACCCTCAACGTATCGGCATCATTACCTCTCCGACGGGTGCGGCATTACATGACATTTTGCACGTATTAAAACGCCGAGATCCAAGACTTCCTGTAGTCATTTATCCTACGCAAGTTCAGGGCAAAGAGGCGGCTATCCAGATCGCACAAACCATCGGTAGAGCCAATACACGTAACGAATGTGACGTTCTGATTGTGGGGCGAGGCGGTGGCACATTGGAAGATCTCTGGTGCTTTAATGAAGAAATTGTTGCGCGCACCATCTCAGCTAGTACCATTCCTATTATCAGCGCAGTAGGGCATGAAGTCGATATAACCATTTCTGATCTGGTTGCTGACGTGAGGGCGGCAACACCGTCCGCCGCCGCGGAATTAATCAGTCAAGATAGTCAGTACCGCACTCAACTACTTTTACAAAAGTTAGAATTGCTCACCACGACTATTAATAAACAACTTCAAATATGCGAAAAAGAATTTTCTACATACCAACATAAACTCTGGTTACTTCATCCTAAAAATCAGCTACAACAGCAAAACCAAACCTTTGATGATCTCTCAAAACGCCTTCGTAATGCCATAAAACTCAAAATCAACAATCAAAAAAATCAATGCTCAAAAATCCAGCAACTACTTAAACATCAATCCCCGATTCAACGCATCAAAGCAAGTAAAATTGACATAACATTTCTCAATAAGCACCTGATTGACACCATCCAAAAAGTACTAACCAAAAATCGTTATGAATTAGAAAATAAAATTGAAACGCTCGATGCTATAAGCCCTTTATCCACACTCAGGCGCGGTTTTACCGCCACAAAAAATACCAATGGCAAAATAATAAAATCAAAAAACGAGGTGAAAGCCGGTGATGAAATCATCACGGTATTAATCGACGGTGAAATAAGATCAAACGTAAGATAAGATATGAATTAATACAGATAAGTCAAAAAGATGTTTCGATTAAAATCAAACCTCTGATTGACTTATGTGTAGTAGCATATTTTCAACTTCTTCATAACCATGACAATATATACATCTAGATGTCGCCCTGTCATTTACTGGTTTTGTTTGACTTTCCAGACAACTTGAACCGCAGATTTCGATTTCAATTCATTGCAGGTATGACAAAAGTAATTTATTGCTCCGCACGCTTTCAAGGTTTCGACACCTTGATGACATGTATCACACGTTATTTCTTTTATCATTTCTTGCTGACAATCTTCACACACATTCGCGTTTTCGCTACTAATCAACGCTTTTCCACAATAAGGACAAGTATTCATAAGTTAAATTTCCATCAATAAGGATTAATCGTCATGCGATAAGATCTAAATGATCCTCTTAGAAGATCACGATCTTAATGACAAATCATCAGAAAAATGTTTCTTGTTCAGCATTATCCATTTAAAAGAATATTTATCAATACAATCACCGAAAGCATAAGTTACATATCCTGTTTTTGGATTTTTAACGGCATAAAACTTCAATTATAATCAAATAATTTTCGATTTTTAGTCATTTATAAATGCAAGACGCTAATATAACCGTCTATTAAACACTCGAGCGTTGTCAGAAACATATCTCTACATTTTTCATAGATTTTATATCGAACAATTGATTTATATTACAGACATCAAGTGGGATAGATATGATTTCAAAGAAATTTACAAGACTAAAAAACCGACACATTGCAAGTGTCGGTTTATGAGATGAACCAGCTAATATTAACAAAAAGCGTCTATTTTTTTCGGTGCTTTACCATGTCCATCAGACGCTTACGCTGTCTCGATTGTGAAATGGTTAATTTCTCTTTTTTGCCTTCAAATGGGTTTTCACTGTTTTGGAATTGAATACGAATTGGTGTTCCAACAATCTTCAATGATTTTCTAAAATAATTCACTAGATAACGTTTATATGAATCAGGTAATTCTTTTACCATGTTACCGTGAATAACGACAATGGGGGGATTATAACCACCTGCATGCGCATACTTTAATTTAACTCGACGTCCTCTGATCATCGGTGGCTGATGGTCGTCTTGTGCCATTTTCATTATGCGTGTAACCAAAGAAGTACTAATACGCTTCGTAGCTGAAATATAGGCTTCCTGAATGGATTCAAAAAGATGACCAACACCCGTACCATGCAAAGCAGAAATAAAGTGAATTCGCGCAAAATCGACAAAGCCTAAGCGACGATCTAATTCTGATTTCACACGATCTTTAATTTCGTTATCGAGACCATCCCACTTATTGACAGCAATGACGATTGAACGCCCTGCATTCAATGCAAAACCCAAAAGACTTAAATCTTGATCTGAGATGTTTTCTCTTGCGTCAATAATCAATAAAACGACGTTAGCATCTTCAATCGCTTTAAGAGTCTGAATAACTGAAAACTTTTCGACTTTGTCGCTCACGCGCTTTCTACGTCTGACACCTGCAGTATCAATGATGACATATTCACGCCCATCTCTTTCCATCGGGATATAAATTGAATCTCGCGTTGTGCCCGGCATGTCGTAAACAACAACACGCTCTTCGCCTAAAATTCGGTTTGTAAGGGTAGATTTACCGACATTTGGTCGACCAATAATACTGAATTTAATTGGTTGATTTTGCAGTTTTTCCAGTGCCAGTTCTGCAGATTCTTCCGTCAATACTTCATCAGATTCTGTGTCCTCTTCATCTGACAAATCTATCCATCCTTCTTGTTCAAGATCAGTTTTCAGCTCTTCGGCAAAAGGCGCTAAAGCCCTATCAATTAATCCCAGTACACCTCTGCCATGTGCCGCAGCAATTTGGTACATATGTTCCATACCTAATTGCCAAAATTCCGCACTCGCTGCATCTGCATCAATTCCGTCTACTTTGTTGACAACGAGAAATGTTTTCTTTTCTCTGGAGCGTAAATGTTGAGCAATGGCTTCATCTGCAACCGTTAAACCTGCACGACCATCAACCATAAACAGGACAACATCAGCTTCTTCAATGGCGGCAAGTGATTGAGCAGCCATCTTTGTCTCGACTCCTTCCTCTGTGCCGTCAATGCCTCCTGTATCCACCACGATAAATTCATGCTCGCCCAGTGTGGCTTTACCATATTTACGATCTCTAGTCAGACCTGGAAAATCTGCAACAAGTGCATCTCGCGTTCTTGTTAACCGATTAAAGAGTGTCGATTTCCCAACATTTGGACGCCCAACAAGTGCTACTACAGGAATCATGGTGACCTCTAAATTGTATAGTTATTAATAACAAAGGCCCCTGACTAGAAAGAACAGGAGCCATATTTGATAGTACTGCTGATCACAAGCTATTAAGGAGACGGTATTTTTGCCATTTTTCCGTCACGCGTCATGACCAAAAAATTATCTTCCATTTGTATTGGAGGCACTGCAAAGCCACTGCTATCAATTTGATGTTGAGCAATAAACTCCCCAGATTCTGGATTTAACCAATGCAAATACCCCTCGGCATCTCCTACCACAAGTTTTCCAGCGATGAGTGTCGGTTGAGTCAATTGACGATTTTCCAGATCGGCATTTTTCCAGCGCTCGGTGCCGCTTCTGGCATCAACCGCGACAAGATGATCTTGCTCAGTAATCAAATAAAGGGTATTCCCAAAAACTGAAAAATCATTGGCAGAACTGTATTCACGCTTCCACACCGGTTGGCCTGAACGTAAATCAATGGCAACAAGATGTCCGTTGTAACCAATGGCATAAAGCAAGTAATCAGAGATAACAGGGGTTGCGTCAACATCAACTAAACGATCAATTTCAGTCGCCCCCTTTGGTGAGGCAATAACTTGTTGCCAAATGGGAGTACCATTTTCTATGAATGCAGCAGATAACCGACCGTTAGCAAGCCCCCAAAAAATACCACCGGATACAGCCACCGGAGCACTATCACCACGCAGTGTTAAATTAGGAACATCATTAGAGATACGCCATTTTTCAGTACCGGTTTCAGCATCGACAGCAACCAATTCACCACGACTTGTATTCACAAAAATTTGATTACTGTCTGCCAAAGGTTTGGATAGGAGTTCGCCACCTAGATCTTTCTGCCAAATGAAATCACCGGTTTCTGCATCCAAAGCAATCAAAAAACCCATTTCAGTGCCAACATAAACTTTGTCATATGAGGCAATCACACCGCTTGAAATTAAAGTAGGCTTTTCAAGTCCAAGATTCACAGACCAAATAGGTTTTCCTGTTTCCGGATCAAACGCTGAAATCTCTCCATTCCTATCAGCAGCAAAAACCTTTTCATAAGCGTAAACAGGAGTTAGTTGACTATAAAAAGTACCAACCCCTTTTCCAACACTCTTTGTCCAAGCTTCAGACAAATTGAATTCATTTTCTACATTAGGAAGCGGGGCGATTCTTACCGCAGTTTGCTCATTCGCACACCCCAACAATATTGCCCCTAAAAGAGCGATCTGGGTAACTCTTTTATATCCCATGAAAATATCTCTTTACGATTACTTTGGTAAATTATCAAGTTTCATTTGGACAACTGGATTCGCTGCCAATTCAATCGATGCAGTGAATGCACGTCTTGCATCCTGAATTTTTCCTTGTTTCAACGCAATATCACCTTTTAACGCTTCAACCTGAGCTTTCCAACTTGGCGTCGAGATTTTATTAAGCTCACTTAATGCGGAATCAAGATTACCCTGTTCAATTTCAATCCGTGCTAAACGAAATGTCGCCAAGGCACTTAAAATCTTATCTTCAGAAGATTGCACAGAGCGCAAGTATTTTGCTGCATCGATCAAATTACCGTTTTCGACTGACGCCTTCGCCAATTGTAATTCAATTAGTGAAGCGTAGGGACCTTCATGTTCTTGAATAAAAGATTCCGCGGTTGAATTCGCCGCACTTTTATTTTGCATCGCATCAATGACTTCTAAGTAGGCATCAGATGCTTTTTCCATTTTTAAATCTTGTTCTGCTTGAAAATAACGCCAGCCATACAGAGCACCCAAGCCAATCACAGCTCCAAGCACCACGGCCTTACCGTTATCTCGCCACCATTTTTTTATTGCTTCGACTTGTTGTTCTTCTGTGGTGTAAACGTCCACGCTATTTCCTCTCTTAGCCTTGTTGAGTCAATAAACTGACTACGTCTGATTGAGAAATGGT
>JAAESS010000307.1 GCA_024229195.1 Flavobacteriales bacterium
GAAATAAAAAGCCCTATGGGAGCGAATCTTTTAGGTTTTTCATCAGAAGAGAGCGCATTGACTACCAAAAACAGCAGCGGAGGTGACCTTTATACCTGGAATGAACTTCTTCTTAAATTTGATGCAAAATAAATGAAAAAAAAGGCTTTGTTCATATTATGTCTCTTTTCGTTTCTCTTCATAAACGCGAAACAAATTGAAGTTTGCACAACTTGTGATGTCCGCACCATTAAAGAAGCTGTTGCCTTGGCAGAAGATGGAGACGAGATACTGATCAAATCAGGAATTTACAAAGAACACGGAATTGAAATTGATAAATCCATACATATTATAGGGATGGATTATCCGGTTATTGATGGAGAATTTAAAGAGACCATTTTTAAGTTTACATCTGATAATTTTTCCATAAAGGGTCTTGAAATTATCAATGTAGGACAGAGTTATACAAAAGATTTTGCGGCTATTTTAGTAACAAAATCGAGAGGTTTTACTATTGAAAATATAAGACTGAAAAAGGTCTTCTTTGGAATTCTAGTTGAGAAATCTAAAGGAGGTATCATATCGAACAACAAGGTGAGCAGTGAGGCTGTTTCTCAGGCGAATTCCGGTAATGGAATTCATTTGTGGCATTGCTCAAATATGACTGTTTTTTCAAATGAACTAACAGGACTTAGAGACGGGATATATTTTGAATTTGTAAAAAAAAGCAAGGTCTATGACAATCAAAGTTTTGCAAACCTAAGATATGGACTCCATTTTATGTTTTCTAATGAAAACTCATACTATAATAACGTTTTCAAAGATAATGGCGCAGGAGTCGCGATCATGTTTTCGAAATTTGTTAAAATGTACAATAACAAATTTGAACACAATTGGGGGTCGGCATCTTATGGCTTGTTACTGAAAGAAATTTATGATGCTGAAATTGAAAACAATATTTTTGAGCAAAATACAATAGGAATAAGTGTTGATGGATCTACAAGGATCAACTACAAATCCAATACATTCTTAAGAAATGGTTGGGCGATCAAGATTATTGGTGCTTGTTATGAAAATATTTTTACAGAAAATAATTTTTTGAACAATGCGCTGGATCTATCCTATAACAGCAAGATAAATTCCAATCGCTTTGAGCGGAATTTTTGGAGTGAATATGCCGGTTATGACCTTGATAAAGATGGTGTAGGGGATATTCCTTATCGTCCTGTTAAGTTGTTCTCGTATATTGTACACAATACCCCTGAGACCATTGTGTTACTGCGAAGTATGTTTGTAGATATCATCAATTTCTCAGAAAAAGTTTCTCCGGTTTTTACTCCGGACAAATTAATTGACAGTAACCCTCTTATGAAAAGGATATATGATTCAAATCAATGATTTAAATAAAAAGTTTGGAAAACTGACTGTGTTGAACGGTCTGGATCTCGAAATTGATTCGGGAGGCATTTTTGCCATTCTTGGTCCTAACGGCTCAGGTAAAACCACCTTAATAAAGAGTGTTTTGGGAATGGTAATTCCTGATCAAGGAGATATTAAGCTTAACGGAGAATCAGTTCTTAACAAGTGGAATTACAGAAATGAGATCAATTATTTGCCACAGATTGCAAATTTTCCTGCAAATCTGACAGTGAAGGAATTGATTAAAATGGTAAAAAATTTACGACCCAAAAAGGCAAGTGACAAAGCATTGATAGAACTTTTTGGATTGGAAGCATTTCTAGATAAAAAATTAGGTAATCTTTCAGGGGGAACAAAGCAAAAGGTGAATATTTTACTAACCTTTATGTTTGAAAGCGATCTGATCATACTTGATGAGCCTACAACAGGTCTTGATCCAATTTCTCTGATCCATTTAAAGGAAATTATCAATAAGGAAAAGGAACGAGGAAAGACAATTTTGATCACGACACATATCATGAGTTTTGTAGAGGAAATTGCAGATGAAATTGTTTTCTTACTCGATGGAAAAATTTATTTTAAAGGAACCTCTGCCGCTTTGAAAAAACAAACAGAGCAGGTTGATTTGGAACATGCCATCGCTAAATTGATATCCAAAGAATTATGATTAAGATACTGAAATATAGCTTTTATGATTTGATGAGAAGTAGGTGGAGTTATGTCTATTTTGCATTCTATCTGGCTCTTGGGTTTGTCCTGTTGTTTTTAAATAATGATGTGAACAAGGCAATTATCACCTTAATGAATATCATCATTGTGCTGACACCATTGATTGGTACCATATTTGGAGTGATGTATTATTATAATTCCAAGGAATTTACAGAATTGCTTTTGGCACAGCCCATTAAGAGGAATACCATTTTTATGGGGCAATATCTAGGAATTTCAATTTCCTTAACGCTCAGTTTGATACTTGGACTTGGTATCCCTTTTCTCTTGTATGGATTGTTTATGTCTTCCGCTATTTTTGATTTTACGCTGCTACTTGTTGTTGGAACTCTGCTCAACTTTATTTTTGTGGCTTTAGCTTTTAACATCGCACTTTCTAACGAAAATAAGATAAAAGGCTTTGGTTATGCCATCTTGATGTGGTTGTTTCTGGCTGTAATTTACGATGGTGTATTTCTCATCTCACTGGTCATATTCAATGAATACCCCTTGGACAAATTTGCCTTGATTACTTCGATGTTTAATCCCATTGACCTTTCTCGAATTTTGATATTGTTGAAGCTAGATATTTCGGCATTATTAGGCTATACAGGAGCTGTTTTTAAAAGTTTCTTCGGCACAAACCTTGGTTTGATTATGTCATTTGTAGTGATGTTTTTATGGGTATTATTGCCCGTTTGGAGAATTAAGGGCAAGCTTAAGAAAAAAGATTTTTAGTTTATATTATTTTGTTTTACCTCCAATAATTGGATAGCTGGCATTGATCCAGTTAAAAAAACCTTCATCGATAACAGCCGTATTTTTGTAACCTTTTTTTCTGAGCATATTGATGATCTTATCTGATGCTGCATGCGGACAGGAGCAATAGGCAATGATCCATGTGTCATCATTTGGTAAACCACTGGCAACTTTATCTTCAGAAATATAATAAGGTATTGGAATGGCACCCGGAATGTGGGCATTATGCCATTCTGAGGTTGTTCGGGTATCTAAAATGACGAGTTTGTTTTTATCTTTGAGGGCTTTTTCTACCTGTGCCATGGGTACATATCTATCCTGTTTTAGTGTGAAATCCGGATTTTTTCCTTCAGGATTCAAGACGTAATCTTTAGGCTCAGGATAAGGTGATAATTCTCTTGGCTCCGGGCTCCAGCCTGAGGTTAGACTTCTAATGTAAGCAGTAAGATTATCTATTTGCTCTGGAGAGAGTGCGTTTTTAAAGGCTTGCATTTTTGTGTCTTCCCTTCCATTTTCAATGGCGTATTTGATGTAAGCATCTGTTGCGAATGCGAGATAGGCAGGGTTGGCAAGGGCAGGTGCTGTCACTCCCTCTGCTTTTTGTCCATGGCACTCAGCACATTTATGTCCAAATAGTTCTGCTCCCTTATTGATATTACCTTCTACCGGATCCATAGACAATGCTATGGTCTGTACTCCTGATTTTTGTTTTAACCAGATGGCCAAAGTAAAAATGTCCTTCATACTCATGGGCCCTCCAGCATCACTTAAATAAGGTGCCATTGCTGTATTTGGTCTTCCAAACCCGATAGAGCTGGCCAAAAAATTAAGAGGCATGGTAGAGATCAATGATTTAGATTTTAGAGAGGGTGCAAAATCTGCGGCATTTCCTTCTCTATCTGCTCCGTGACAAAGCGTACAGTATTTCTGATAATTTTGTGCTGCTCTGTCTGCATCAATTTTTGTGAGAGGTGCATTTCTGATCTGAGCTAGCCCTAAATTGAACGAAAAAATAAAAAAAATAATTATAATCAGATCGGAAAAACGGCGGCTAAAGGTTGCTGTGGTCATCAGAGCAAATTAACAAAATCTATGCAATTTTACTAATGGGTTTTAATATCTTTGAATTCTTAAAATTTATACTACACTTATGGAAAATCAAGTTTCTACAAAAACAAGCAGTCAGTTGGACGTTAAAAGTTATCAGGCTGTTTTTATTACCAAGGTATATAATTGGATGGCACTGGCTTTATTTATAACAGGATTAGTTGCCTATTACACGGCAAGTTCACCTGAAATATTCAATGCAATTGTTGGGTCACGAATCTTATTTTTCGGTTTGATTTTAGGCGAATTGGGCCTGGTCATTTATTTGAGTCGAGCGATTAACAGTATGAGCCGAAGTATGGCCATTGGTGCGTTCTTGGTTTATTCTGTATTGAATGGTCTGACCATGTCTGTAATTTTTATGGCCTATACCTCAACCTCAATTGCAACAACCTTTTATATTACAGCAGGAACATTTGCTGCCATAAGTTTTTATGGATATACTACTAAAAAAGACCTTACAAGTATTGGTAATATGGCTTTTATGGCTTTGATCGGAATTATTATTGCTTCGATCGTAAATATGTTTTTACAGAACGAAATGATGTATTGGATCATCAGCTATTTAGGTGTAGCGATTTTTGTGGGCCTCACAGCATATGATACACAAAAGCTTAAAGCAATCGCCAGTAGAGGATTTGCCAATGAGGACGGGATGGAAAAAATGGCTATCATGGGTGCATTAACTTTATACCTTGATTTCATAAACCTCTTCCTCTTTTTGCTAAGAATTTTTGGTGACAGAAGATAAATCATTGTTATTTAAAAGCTTTATGGGAAATTACAGGCCAAAAAAAAGGCTGGAAGCCAGTGAATATATCAACGGGGTTTTGGACGGTGACAGAGTTTTATTGTCAAGGGCCATAACCATCGTTGAGAGCAATCTGGCCAGTGACAAAATATTGGCAAAAGATATCATTCAAGCTATATTACCCAGTTCCGGAAACTCTATCAGGATAGGAATCACTGGTGTGCCTGGGGTGGGAAAGAGTACATTTATTGAGGTTTTTGGAAAGCATTTGATCGAGAAAGGTCATAGAGTGGCTATACTATCAATTGATCCGAGTAGTCAGCGATCAAAAGGAAGTATATTAGGAGATAAAACCAGAATGGAGGAACTGGCTACTGTTGAGGAAGCGTATATTCGACCTTCTGCATCAGGAGATACACTGGGAGGAGTTGCCAACAAAACAGGAGAAACGATGTTGCTTTGTGAAGCAGCAGGTTATGATATCATTTTAATAGAAACGGTAGGAGTAGGGCAGTCGGAAACAGCCGTGCACGGGATGACGGATTTCTTCCTGCTTCTTATGTTATCCGGAGCAGGAGACGAGTTGCAGGGGATTAAAAAAGGTATCATGGAAATGGCTGACATGCTGGTCATCAATAAGGCTGATGGTGATAATATCAAGAAAAGTCAGATGGCGAAAAGACAATACCAAAATGCTTTGCATATTTTTCCTCTTGCCGAATCAGGTTGGGCACCAGTAGTTAGTACGGCGTCAGCGCTTAAAAATATTGGAATTGCTGAGGTTTGGGATAAAGTCCTGGAATTTAAAAAGCTTGTTGATGAGAATGGCTATTTTAAATCAAATAGAAAGGAACAGCAAATCCAATGGATGTACAATAATATTCATGAGGAATTAAAACAGCTCTTTTATGGATCAAATCATATCAAAGAACACTTAAAAACCCTTGAAAAAGAAATTGTAGAGGCCAAAGTTTCTCCGGTAAAAGCTGCAGAAAAGATCATAGAGGAGTTTAGAAAAAACATTTAGATTTAAGCCATAAAAAAAGGCCTCAAAATGAAGGCCTTTTTTATTTTTAACTGATCTTATTTATTCATTTGCCAAATACATTTTCATGATTTTGATGGCAGATTCTGCAATGACTGTTCCCGGACCAAATACTGCGGCAACCTTTTGCTCGAACAAAAAGTCATAGTCTTGTGCAGGAATAACTCCTCCGGCAAACACCATGATGTCTGATCTTCCAAGCCTGTCCAATTCATTGATCAATTGAGGAATCAAGGTTTTATGGCCTGCTGCCAAACTTGAAGCACCTACAAAATGCACATCATTTTCGATCGCTTGCTTGGCTACTTCTTCCGGAGTTTGGAACAATGGTCCCATATCAACATCAAAGCCAAGATCGGCAAAACTTGAAGCAACCACTTTGGCACCTCTATCATGTCCATCTTGTCCCATTTTGGCAACCATCACTCTTGGTCTTCTTCCTTCCAATTCAGCAAAGTGATCTGCAAGTTTTTGAGCTTCGGCAAAGGTAGTGTCATCACTCACTTCTTTTCTGTATACACCACTGATCAATTTGGTATCTGCTTTATGTCTTCCAAAATATTTTTCCATGGCATCAGAGATCTCACCTAATGTTGCAAAATTCTCGGCAGCATCTACAGCAAGTTCAAGGAGGTTTCCTTCGCCACCTCCGGCACAGTCTTCAATAGCCTTTAATTTTCTATCAACAACTGTCTGGTCTCTTTGCGCTTTCAACTTATTTAATCTTTCGATCTGTGATACCCTCACAGCAGTATTATCTACTTCAAGGATGTCAATGTCTGAAGCTTCCTTGGTTTGAAATTTATTTACACCAACCAGTATATCCTGTCCGGAGTCAAGTCTTGCCTGCTTTCTTGCAGAGGCTTCTTCAATTCTCATTTTTGGCACACCTGTTTCAATGGCTTTTGCCATTCCACCCAGTTCTTCAACTTCTTCAATAAGTTTCCAAGCCTTTTTAGCAATTTCCTCAGTAAGGTATTCTACATAAAAAGAACCGGCCCATGGATCAACTGATTTTGTGATCTGGGTTTCTTCTTGAATAAATATCTGGGTATTTCGTGCAATACGAGCAGAGAAATCTGTAGGTAAAGCAATGGCCTCGTCCAATGCATTGGTATGCAAAGATTGAGTTCCACCTAATCCGGCTGCCATAGCCTCAATACAGGTTCTGGCGACGTTATTAAACGGATCTTGTTCACTCAAACTCCATCCTGAAGTCTGACTATGCGTTCGCAGTGCCATTGACTTAGGATTCTTAGGATCAAATTGTTTGATGATTTTGGCCCAAAGCATCCTTGCTGCCCGCATTTTGGCGATTTCCATAAAATGGTTCATACCTACGGCCCAGAAAAATGATAATCTCGGTGCAAATTCATCAATCTTAAGACCTGATTTCAATCCTGTGCGAATGTATTCTAGTCCGTCAGCCAGGGTATAAGCAAGTTCAATATCAGCAGTTGCTCCTGCTTCTTGCATATGGTAACCACTGATCGAAATAGAGTTGAATTTCGGCATATTTTTAGTGGTATACTCAAAAATATCTCCAATGATCTTCATCGATGGAAGCGGCGGGTAGATATAGGTGTTACGCACCATAAATTCTTTTAGAATATCGTTTTGAATGGTACCACTCAGTTTATCAAGACTTATCCCTTGTTTTTTTGCAGCAGCAATATAGAAGGCCATGATCGGAATCACCGCCCCATTCATAGTCATAGACACCGACATTTTGTCCAGAGGAATCTGGTCAAAAAGAATTTCCATATCTAAGATCGAATCGATAGCTACCCCTGCTTTTCCAACATCACCTGTAACTCTTGGATGATCTGAATCATAGCCACGGTGTGTAGCAAGGTCAAAGGCAACCGACAATCCTTTTTGTCCGGCAGCCAGATTTCTTCTATAGAAAGCATTTGATTCCTCAGCTGTAGAAAATCCGGCATATTGCCTTACAGTCCAGGGCCTTGAAACATACATGGTGCTGTATGGACCTCTTGTGAAAGGAGGCAGTCCAGCAGCAAAATTCAGGTGCTCAGCTTGTTTTATATCCTCTTTGCTAAATTCATTTTTTACAGGGATGCCTTCAGGAGTGATCCAGGGATCCTGGTTCTCAGAAGGTCTTGTTTTTTCTTCAACACTAGTGTTGATTGTCAAATCAGAAAAATCAGGTCTCATATCTCCAAAGGTTTAGTGGTTTTTGAAATTTTTTGTTGGATCTCTGTCAGCGTTTTAAAAATATCAGATCGTACATGAATAAATCCATCCAGTCCAGACGCTGAAAGTGAATCTTGTATCCCTTCGGGGTTTCCAGCCAAAACCAGTATTTTTGAGCCATTCTGAGTTCTGAATTCTTTTACAAAATCTAGGGCTGACTCCTGATAGTCAGTATCAGAGCTGCAAATAACAACTACATCTGAGTTTGATACTGCTGTTTCGTCAGCAGCTTCTTTGAATGAATTAAAACTCTTTTCGCTTTCGATTTCAAATCCGCTAACACCCATAAAATCATAAGCAAAAGCGGCTCTAGCCTTTCTCATTGTGAGTTGACCAAAACTTGCAATTTCCACAATGGGTCTGAATCCTTTTTCTTCGACGAAATGTTCTGTAGTATATCTGATCTTTTCCATTTCTAAACCGGCTCTCTGACGAATCAGTAATTTGGGATCAGTATTTTTCTCTTGATGATCAAGAAAATCCTGAGAAATAGTTTCCATTAGGTTGGGATATTTGTTTACACCCACCATGGCAATTCTTCTTTGAGATAATAACTTGATTTTTTTCATTCTGATCTCCGCGATCTGAGACTGGATATTTTCATTTTCCGTTTGAGAAATAAATCCGCCTAAAGCCTCAACATCTTTAAAAAGATCAAGTGCTTTTTTAGCCATTTGTAGACTCAACTCTTCAATATAATAGGATCCATCTACCGGATTAGCAACTTTTCCAAAGTAAGATTCCTCCTTTAAAATGGTGGTAATATTACCTGCGATCCTGCTTGAAAAATCATTTGAATTTTTAAACTCATGATCATAAGGATCAAGCTCTAAGCCATCAACATTTCCTAGTAAAGCAGCCATGGCTTCCGTTGTTGATCTCAGCATATTTGTATTGGGATCGGTTACCGACTTTGACCAGACTGAGGTTTTAGCCGATAAGCTCGCGCTTGCCTTTGCCACGCCGTATTTAGCGGCAATATCTGATAAAATGCTATTGAATACTCTGAATTTTGCAATTTCCACAAAATATTCTGAGCTGATACCAAGAACAAAATGAAGGTTATCAAACAAGGTCTGTGCTTGATATTTTGTATTTATCAATTCTTCAAGCAAAAACACCAAAGAATTAAGGGTATAAGCAATTTCCTGTACCTGATTTGATCCCGTATCCTGGTAAATTGTTCCAGAAACGGTCAGAGATTTAAAATTCGGGTAATCACTGAATATTTCAGTTAATTCACCTGCTCTGTCAATTAGATCCTTGTCGAGAGAACCTGTTTCAAGATATTGGTTGAAAATATCAAGATCAATAAAACCATGAACCAAATTAGGTTCTATGGAAAGATCTTTTAAGAAAGATTTGTAAGAAGTGCAGAATGAAAAAGATTCTTTGTTCAATTCAAATGATATTGATATCCCGTTGAAATCTATATCTTCCAATAAATCGTATGCTGATACTTCTGAATTGATTTCAAAGATAAGACCGTTCATCCCTTCCCCTAAAGCTTTTAAAGCAAGTTGATTCGCTGTGGCGACTTTCTGAACTTTTATCCTTCTGTAATTGACTACCTGAGCACTATTCTCTCCTGTATTTTTTAATAACTCCTTTTGATCTGATTTTATGTAAAATGGTTTGAGATCAATCCCGTTAAGGTTTTTCCAAACCAGTCGTTTGTTAAAATCTGCTCCTTTTAGATCAATATTGACCTTATCGAGCCAGTCTTGCTTTGTTGGAGGAATGAAATCCTGAAACAGCATTTTTTCTTTGCTATCGTTATCCATAACCTATTTTTTATTTCTACAATTTGATTTTTATTTTTAGAATGATAAATTTAGTGATTATATGGTCACAAGTGTACCGCCAAATCTATCATGAATGGCTTTGTTTAAATCTTCTCTGTGATCAGGGTGAGAAATATCTCTTAAAGCTTCCGCTCTTTTCTTCAGATTCTTACCAAAAAGTTCTGCAACACCGAATTCCGTGGCAACAAAACGCGCATGTGCCCTTGTTGTAACAACCCCTGCTCCTGGTTTTAAGGAAGGGACAATTTTAGACACTCCTTTAGCGGTAGTGGAAGTTATTGCAATAATAGGTTTTCCGCCTTTTGAAAGAGCGGCCCCTCTCATAAAATCCATTTGCCCACCAACTCCTGAAAACATTCTCAGACCTATAGAATCGGCACAAACCTGACCGGTCATATCTATTTCTATGGCCGAGTTGATAGCGGTAACTTTAGGATTTTGTCGAATTATAGCAGTATCATTTACATAGGCGATATCTCTCATTTCTATTTCGGCATTATCATCCATAAAATCATATAATCTGCGCGTACCCATGGCAAATCCTGAAACAATTTTATAAGGATTTACTTTCTTCTTGGCACCATTCACAACACCTTTTTCAACCAGGTCAACAATACCTTCTGAGAACATCTCCGTATGAACTCCAAGATTTTTGTGATTATCCAAATAAGTAAGCACTGCATTAGGAATTCCTCCAATACCCATTTGAAGTGTGGACCCATCCTCAATAATCTCTGCTATATTTTTTCCTATTCTTTTTTCAGATTCTGAAGGGGCAACAAATTTCATTTCATGAATTTCTTCATCAATCATTACACAGGCATCAAAATTGTTCAAGTGAACGATACCATCTCCAAATGTTCTTGGCATATTCTTGTTGATCTGTGCAATCACTTTCTTACCTTTTTCGATGGCTGAAACCACAATGTCAACAGATACACCTAAAGAACAGAAACCGTGTTTATCAGGATGCGAGACATTGACCAAAACGATATCCAGATCCATGTATCCCTGACGGAATAAACTAGGAATATCACTTAAAAATATTGGAATATAATCAGCCGTAACACCAATCATTTTTCTGATATTTCCACCGATAAAAAAGGCATTTGTATGAAAACTGTCTTTTAAATCTAGAGAGGTATAACCACATTCTCCTTCCGTATGTAAGTGAACAACTTCAACACCTTTTAATTGCGGCCCTCTTTCGACCATCGCTTTTACAAGAGCTTGGGGAGTTGCTGCTCCTCCTTGAATTAAAACCCGGTCTCCTGATTTGATGAGTTTAACAGCCTCTTGAGCTGTCATGATATTAGGTATTTTCATTTGATATATATTTAGTTGTAATAATTATTCTTTTTTTATGATAAAAAGCTCAATATGATACCCGCAGCTATTGCTGATCCAATTACTCCGGAAACATTTGGAGCCATGGCATGCATCAATAGATAATTATGGGGATCTGATTTTAATGCTTCTGCATGAACCACCCTTGCACTATCCGGAACTGCAGAAACTCCTGCAGCGCCTATTAACGGATTAATCTTGTTTTCACCTTTTAAGAAGCGATTCATAAACTTGGCAAATAACAAACCACCCATGGTGGCAATGACGAATGATATTGCTCCCAATCCGAAAATGAGTAATGAATCTTTCGTTATAAAAATATCAGCCTGAGTCGATGCTCCAACGGTGACTCCAAGAAGTATTGTTACGATATCAATGAGCTTGGTTCTTGCCGTATCTGCTAATCTTTCTGTTCTTCCGGATTCTTTTAACAGGTTTCCAAAGAACAACATACCTAACAGAGGCAGAGCACTTGGAGATATAAAGGTAGTCAATAATAAAGCGACTACAGGGAAGATCATTTTTTCCTTTTGGGATACTGCTCTTGGGGGTTTCATCTTAATCTTTCTGTCCTTTTTTGAAATTAAAAGTCTCATTAAGGGGGGTTGAATCACAGGAACAAGTGCCATATAAGAATAAGCCGCAATGGCTATTGGCCCGATTAAATTTTTAACAGTGGTTCCATCGGCCAGAATATTAACACCATTGGCAAGCTTTGAAGACAGAAAGATCGCTGTTGGTCCATCTGCACCACCAATGATACCGATGGCACCGGCTTCAGGTAAATTAAACCCAAGATAAAGGGCCCCAATAAATGTGGCAAATACACCTATTTGTGCTGCAGCGCCTAAAAGCATCAGTTTAGGATTAGCGATGAGCGATGAGAAATCGGTCATGGCTCCAATACCTAAAAATATCAGGGGAGGATAGATCCCTTTTACAACCCCAAAGTATAAATAATTTAATACAGAACCGCTTTCATATATTCCGGTCTGATTTCCGTCAACAAAGGGTACATTACCTATGATAACTCCGGCTCCAATAGGAATCAGCAGTAAGGGTTCATAATCGTATTTAATACCTAGATAAATAAAGACGATTCCTATCAAAATCATGATAAGGTTTCCAGATGTTGCATTGGCGAATCCAGTGAAATTATAAAACCTCTTTAATCCGTTAAAGGCACCTGAAGCAGTTGAGTCAATTTCATTGTCAAGGCTTTGTGAGATCTCGTCAAGAGAGGCGATCTCTATTGGTTCTGCAAGACTTCCCATACTCAACAAAGGTTGTAAGAGCAGGAGCAAGGCGATAGATCCAAATATGATATATAATCTTTTCATTGTTTTTTCTTTTCAGTAAATAAATAATTTTTAAAACCAGAAAATTCTGTGTCTTTACTCAAGTTCGATCATCACTTCATTTTGTAATACTTTTTGTCCTTCACTCACCAATACAGCAGTAATCTTTCCTGCTTTTTCAGAGGTAATGTTGTTTTCCATCTTCATGGCCTCTAATTGCACCAGACGATCACCTACTTTTACCGTATCGCCCACTTTTACATCAACAACCATTATAGATCCTGGAATTGGAGCAAGAATTTTTGTCTTTTTCGATGATGGATTAACTTTAAGTGGCTCGACAGGTCTTTTTGAAGCAGATCTTACCAAAGTAGGAGTTTTCGTTGTTTTGATGTCCTCTTTTAGTTTTACATCATACTTTGTCCCGTTTACCTCAAGTTGAATATGACTGCCTTCATGAGACAAAAGATTCACCTTGTAATTATTATCGTGTACTTTGAATTTAAATGATTTCATTTTTTCTGATTTTCTGGTTTCATATCAATTAAGCTGCTCTTTTATTATAATCTATGGTGGATGCCATAAATTTTTGAGCTCCAGGGTGAATATGACTTTTCAGCTTTTTTTATAGTTAATATCGGATTCTCAAAATCGTGCTGCTCATTGAGATACATGTGTATTGCGGCAGCAATCACTGCGGCTTCCTCTCCGGTAAATTTTGCATTGGAAGCCATTGGGATATCCTTTATCTTTTTATCTGGACCTTTGGTGATGATCTTATAAATGTAGAGCATCACAGGTAAGCCAAATTTGAAGAATAAAGACAAGATCAGTAATGCACTGAATACAATGACTAAACCTGAAAACAGGATTAGATATCCTTCCTTTATCTGAGACATTAAAATAATAGTTGGTATCATTACAATGGAATATTTGAATGTTTCTTTGGAGGATTGACCTCTTTTTTATTCGCTAACAATTCGAGCGCCCTGACTATTCTGAAACGCGTATTTCTTGGTTCGATAACATCATCGATAAAACCATATTTAGCGGCCTCATAAGGATTGGCGAATTTCTTGGTGTACTCATCTTCTTTTTGAGAGATGTACTCTCTTTTTTCCTTGTCATCATCAATCTTATTGATGTTTCTTCCTTCAAGAACTTCAACTGCACCTTTGGCACCCATTACGGCAATCTCAGCAGTTGGCCAAGCGTAATTGATGTCTCCTCTAAGTTGCTTACAGCTCATTACATCGTGAGCTCCTCCGTAAGATTTACGTAAAGTGATGGTCACTTTAGGAACAGTTGCCTCACCGTAGGCGAACAATAATTTCGCTCCATGAAGTATGATTCCTCCGTATTCCTGTCCTGTTCCCGGTAGGAATCCTGGAACATCGACCAATGTGACAAGTGGGATATTAAAGGCATCGCAAAAACGAACAAAACGTGCCGCTTTTCTCGAGGCTTCGATATCAAGCACACCTGCGTAGTATTTGGGTTGATTTGCTACAATTCCAACAGGTATACCATTAAAACGGGCAAAACCTACAACGATGTTTCGGGCATAATTTCTGTGAACTTCCATGAATTCACCCTTATCTGTTATGGTAGAAATAATGTTCACCATATCATAAGGCTGATTCGGATTTTCCGGAATGAATTCATTTAATCTGTCTTCAAGTCTGTCTATTGGATCCGAACATTTAATGATTGGAGGATCTTCCAGATTATTTGAAGGAAGATAACTCATCAGTTTTCTTACCAAAAGGATATTTTCCTCATCATTTTCAGCTAAGAAATGTGAAACTCCGGATTTAGTGGAATGTATTTGTGCCCCTCCTAATTCTTCGGTTGTCACCACTTCTCCGGTAACAGTTTCTACAACTTTCGGTCCTGTAACAAACATATAACTTGTTTGATCGGTCATGATTGTAAAATCAGTAAGTGCAGGAGAGTAGACAGCTCCACCGGCACAAGGTCCTAAAATGGATGAGATCTGAGGGATAACACCGGAGGCCATAATATTTCGTTGAAAGATCTCAGCATAACCAGCAAGTGATCTTACACCTTCCTGAATTCTGGCACCACCACTGTCATTCAATCCAATGACAGGTGCCCCAATTTTCATCGCCATATCCATGATCTTACAGATCTTTAAGGCATAGGTTTCGGAAAGTGAACCACCAAATACGGTGAAATCCTGAGAAAATACGCAAACAACTCGTCCATCTATTGTTCCATGGCCAGTGATAACGCCATCTGATAGAAATTTTTGTTTATCGAGTCCAAATGATTTTGTTCTGTGTGTTACGAACATGTCGAATTCTTCAAAGCTATCATCATCCAGGAGCAGGTCAATTCTTTCACGGGCTGTTAATTTACCTTTTGCGTGTTGAGAATCAATCCTTTTTTCACCTCCTCCAAGTTTAGCTTTTACTCTTTTTTGAATGAGTTCGTTAATTTTTGTTTGATTTACCATGGGTTTTAATTTAAATGGTATCGTTATTTATATTGTGATCTTTAGTATCTATTTTGAGCAAAGTTCTGTAAGTACACCATGAGTTGACCTTGGATGCAGAAACCCAATATTTAAACCTTCTGCGCCTGATCTGGCAACTTTATCTACAAGTTGAACACCTTTTCCAGCAATGTCCTGAAGTGCTTCAGTTGTATCAGGTACTGCAAAAGCAATATGATGTATCCCTTCTCCTTTTTTTTCGATGAATTTTCCAATAGGTCCTTCAGGAGAGGTGCTCTCTAATAGTTCAATTTTTGTGTCACCGATTTTAAAAAAGGCAGTTTTCACTTTTTGGTCCTTGACTTCTTCAACAGCATAACATGATAAGCCTAAAACCTCTTCATAATATTTCTTTGATTCTTCAATGTTTTTTACTGCGATTCCGATGTGTTCTATGTGGCTGATATTCATTTGTTTTGATTTTTTAATAGTTGCTGAATTACCATGTAAAATTATTCATAAGAAAGACTTCAAAACATGACTAATGTCATCACATATTTCATGCATGTGACATGTTTTATTTTTTTCAATTAAAAAGGATTTTAGTTTTAAAGTTTTGAGAGCTGAATGTCTAAGTGAAGAATTATTCTGAAAGGATTCTTACTTTCATTAGGAATTTCATAAGCTGCTATTGTTAAATTTTATTCTGTAATAGCTTTAACTTTGAGCGAGCATTAAATAGATGAATTGAGAGGTATTACACGTAGCTTTTTTGCAGCTAACATCTGTCAGCAGTTCCTTCAATGACATATCGGTCCAATTTTCGCCAAAATGGATTTCTCTGATATGTATTGTTATTTGAAAAGACAGACTCGTCGAAAAGTTTTTAATTAGGAGTAACAATCTCTTCCGCTAAGGTCCAGTCATAAAATCTCTCGATCCATGTGTCAGACGGCAAACCCTGCTTTCTCATTCCAAAACCATGACCTCCTTTGGAATACATATGAAGGGAAACATTTAAGTTTTCTGAGTGCCATGAATTGTAAATTTTGATGGATCCTGTTGCGAGACCCAAAGGGTCATCAGAAGCGCAGATCAAAAGCATGGGAGGTGCCTCTTTTTGAGGTTTTTGGACAGGCATTGCATCAGTCCATGCATATACCGGTACGAGAAAATCCGGACGGTTTTTTTCATCATAACTATAGGCAACACCCATTGTTACGGCCCCACCTGCAGAAAACCCCATAAAACCTATTTTGTTTTTATCGATACCCAGTTCTTCGGCATTTTCTCTAGCATACGAGATTGCCTCCAAACCGTCTTTAATCGAATAAGGAATCGTTTTAGTCACTTCCTCACCGATTTTTGCCGGATTATTTTGACTGAGTTCTGAAATTTCAGCGACACCATCAGCTCCTGTTGGAACCAATCTATATTTAAGAACGAATGCAGTGATGCCTTTTTCATTAAGCCATTTAGCGACATCTCTTCCTTCACTTTCTATACTCAAGGCATACAATCCTCCGCCGGGAGCAATAACGACAGAAACACCTGTGTTTTTCTCAGCTGCCGGTTTGAAAATGCTTAAAGTAGGAACGGAGACGTTAGTAACTACCTGGGTATTCCAAATATTGGAAAAATATTCTTTTTCTTCTCCTTCCCAGATGACCTGAGCAGATTCTTCATGAGGAAGTTTTACAATCTCCTGTGAAGCAGCAGTTAGACAAAAGTGAAGCATTAAAATGATAAGGGTGAAGTTTTTCATCGTTAAGAGTTTGGAAGTCATAAAGATGCAAAATATTCCCTTTGCATCAAACAGCGGATTGAAAATATTATTAAAGAATCAGATCAATTCAGTAATTTTTTCGAGTTGGTTGAACCCAAACCAATAGCCTGGTCGTATCTATCGCCAAATTTTCTGTAATAAACGATCACCGTATATTCATTTTCTGTTTGATAAAATGAACCTTCAACCTTGTATGGATTTATTTTAAAATCTTTGTTTACCGCCACGTAAGTATAGTTGTAGAAACCTTGCTTTATAAGCATCGTAGACTCATATAATCCTGAATCAGAATTATAGCTCATCTTATTCTCCGGAGTGATCTGCCAGTCATTATAATTCCCATAAATATAGATGTCATCCTGGTCAAAATTCTCCTCGTACCTTAGACTAAAATGGACAAAAGAATAATCTCCTTCTAGAGCAACGTCCTCAGCATCAAGGGTCCTTAAGACAAAATTACCATTCACATCAGGATAAAAAGAGTAAGGTAAAGATCCTCTCGCTTCAGTGGTGTATAAATACGTATTAAAAATATTATCTAAGCGAGTTCTGAAAATATTATTGGTGGCATTTCTGATTTCTTTGGTGTCAAAATAGAGAAATTCATTGCCTGCCCAATAGGATATGCCATCCACATAGTTGTACCAAAGTTGTGTTCCTCGAGTGTATTTGGGTTTGAGTCCCTTGATCACGGAGTTCCAGTCATTATTCTGGTAGACATCAACATTGATTTCCCTGTAAGGGTCATTGAGTAAAAGGTTGGGATGATTGATTTGAAACTGAATACTGTGCTGCTCATTGATTTTTGCCGGATCAGTGCTTCTGTGTGCTGTTACGGCAACATTCACCTTGGGTTGATACATGATGAACCGTCTTGTAAACATTACATTTCCGTATTGATCCAAGATACTAATCAGATAATTACCACTGATTTTGATCCTGTTATTATTGTTTGGAATTTCAAGTTCATAATGGGTATAATACTGAAGGGTATTAAAAGAATTTTCATAATCTCTGATTCTGTCAGTCGCATATCCGGTCATGAATTCTGTTGAGGATAAATTTGATATTTTCCAGTTATAATCGCAATGCTCAATCTTATAAGAATAGATATTTTGTTCGGCATTTATGTCGTCAAAACTGAGCCGGAGTTTTTCACCTAACTTTACAATAGGTGCGTAAAGATCAGGATCTAATGGTTTAAATTCAATCGTTTTAATGTGTAAGGGTGGTGGGATGATATTGTTTTGTTGGGCAGATAATTGCACAACGCATAAGGCAAACGCCCAAAGAAGCATCATTTTTTTTATTCGTTCAAAATTTATATACATCTGTTTTGTAGTGTATTGTGTAATAATTACCTGCTTTTTTACTCCCTTAGGTGAACAAAAATAGTTTCTATTATTCGTTCCAAATAAATCTGAATTAAATGCTAATCTATAAAATATTAATTATTAAATTTGCACTCGATTAAGAAACAATTGATTTTTCCTTTTTTACGCCTATTGTAGATCAAAGGAAAATAAATTTAATTAAGCAAAGTATGTCTACAGACATTAAAATTAAAAAGGGCTTGAACATTAAGCTCAAAGGAGTTGCCAATCAAGAAATATCTACGGCTAATCGCTCAAAAACTTTTGCTATTGACCCATCAAATTTTCATGGAACAGCACCTAAACTATCTGTAAAAGAGGGTGATAAGGTGTCTGTTGGGGATCCGGTCTTTCACGCAAAAAACAATGAGAAGATAAAGTTCGTCTCTCCGGTAAGTGGAGTGATCAAAGAAATCGTTCGAGGTGCAAAGCGTAAGATATTATCTGTGAAAATCACGGCAGATCAGAAAGATTCTTACGTTGATTTTGGCGTAAAAACGCCGAATAAATTGGCAGCGCCTCAGGTTAAGGAAGCGTTGATGGAAAGTGGATGTTGGCCAATGATTAAACAGCGTCCTTATGATGTTGTAGCGAATCCTGAAGATGCGCCAAAAGCTATTTTTATTTCAGCTTATGCAACTGCTCCTTTATCTGCGTCCTATGGCGTAACCTTAGAGGGAAAAGAAAATGAATTCCAAACAGGTATTGATGCCTTGGGTAAATTAACCGAAGGAAAAGTTCACCTTTCAGTGGGTGCTGGTGACACCTTTTTAGATCAAATTTTAGGTGTAACGCTCCATAAAGTATCAGGAAAGCATCCGGCAGGAAACGTTGGGGTTCAAATTTCAAAGGTGGACCCAGTTAATGCAGGAGATAAAGTTTGGGTAGTGAATCCACAAGATGTTGTTGCGATTGGATCTATGTTCCTTACCGGAAAATATGACCCAACAAGAACTATTGCACTTGCGGGAAGTCAGGTTGAAGGCCCTCAATACTACTCGGTGATTCAGGGAGCTCAGATGAGTGACCTTGTTGCAGGAAAACTCAAAACAGGTAGTAGCAGAATGATTAGTGGTAATCCATTGACAGGTTCGGCTGTTGGTCCTAAAGATTCGCTTGGTTTTTACGATGATAGTGTAAGTGTGATTCCAGAAGGTGATCATCATGAATTTTTTGGTTGGATGCCTTTTATCGGTAACCACAAATTCAGTATGAGCAGAACATTCTTCTCATGGCTGTCACCAAATAAAGAATACGACCTGGATACAAACCTCAATGGTGAGGAAAGAGCTTTTGTGATAACCGGAGAAATGGAAAGGGTATTCCCAATGGATATCTACCCGATGCAATTATTGAAAGCGACAATGATACAGGATATAGAGAAAATGGAAAATCTGGGAATCTATGAAGTAGCTCCAGAAGATTTTGCATTGATCGATTTTATAAGTACTTCCAAGATCGAAGCACAAGAAATTATTCGTGAAGGATTAGATTTAATGATAAAAGAAGTAGGCTAAATGAATTTTCTTAGAAAACAATTAGATAAAATAAAGCCCAATTTTGATAAAGGGGGCAAATTTGAAAAGTATGCACCGGCATTTAACGGAATCGATACCTTCCTTTTTGTTCCGAACCATACAACAAAACACGGAGCGCACATCAGAGATGGAATTGACTTGAAAAGAGTCATGATCACTGTGGTGATCGCTTTGATGCCGGCACTTATTTTCGGAATGTGGAACGTAGGTTATCAAAATATGGGTGACGGTTTTGCATTTATGGATTATTTTATTTTCGGCGCCATTCGTTTTTTACCTATGATCATCGTATCATATGGAGTCGGATTGGGAATTGAATTTGCATATGCAGTCTTTAGAGGGCACGATGTCAATGAAGGATATTTGGTAACAGGATTATTGATTCCGATGATCATGCCAATTGATCTGCCTTTATGGATGTTAGCGGTTTCTGTAATTTTTGCAGTTATCTTAGGTAAGGAAGCATTTGGAGGAACGGGAATGAATATTCTTAACCCTGCACTTGTTGCAAGGGCTTTTGCCTTATTCTCATATGCACCTTATATGTCAGGTAACACAGTTTGGGTAGCAGATTCTGTTGCAGACGGAGTTTCAGGTGAGACAATCTTGGGTTCACTAGCAGCAGGAACAGAGGTTCAGTACAGTACGTTTGACATGTTTATGGGTTATATCCCGGGTTCAGTTGGTGAAACTTCCGTTCTTATGATTTTGATCGGCGCAGCATTGTTATTGTTTTCCGGAATTGCAAGTTGGAGAATCATGCTTTCCTGTTTATTGGGAGCCTCACTTATGGGTCTTTTGTTTAATGTGATAGGAAGCGATACAAATGAATTATTGAACTTTCCATGGTGGCAACAAATGTTGGCAGGTGGATTTGCTTTTGGTCTTGTGTTTATGGCAACAGATCCGGTTTCGGCAGCGCAAACCACTAAAGGAAAATGGATTTATGGTTTTCTAATCGGAATATTTGCAATTCTAATCAGGGTTGTAAATCCGACACTTCCGGAAGGAATGATGATGGCCATATTATTAATGAACGTCTTTGCACCAACCATTGATCATTACGTAATTGAAGGTAATGTAAAGAGAAGAAAAAAAAGATTACAAAAAGTTAACGCATAGTTATGGATAGAAATAGCAACACATACACTTTTATTTTTGCCATTGTTATGGTTATCGTGGTGGCCTCGGCTCTTGCTTTTACAGCAACCACTTTAAAGCCATTACAAGCAGAAAATGTAAGGCAGGAAAAAATGCAAAACATTTTATCGACCATAGGAATTAATATAAGTCGAAAAGAAGCCAGTGAACAATTTTCTGAATTTGTAAAACAGGAATTGGCTCTTAATGCAGATGGAACCGTCAATGAGGATGTAGATGCCTTTAAGATCGAGTTGATGAAAGAGACCAAGAAATCTCAAGATGAACAAGCCTATCCATTATATATCGCTGAGAAAGAAGGAAAGACTTTCTATGTGATTCCACTTTTTGGAGCTGGATTATGGAAAGAGATATGGGGTTATGTTGCACTAGATTCAGATAAGAATACTATTGTAGGTGCTTCATTTGACCACGCAGGAGAGACTGCCGGACTTGGTGCAGAAATCAATCAGTCCTGGTATGAAGATCAGTACATTGGAAAGACCATTTTAGACGATAATAATAATTTTGTTTCCGTTCAGGCTGTCAAGTCAGGGGCAAATGCTGATCCAATGCATTCAGTAGATGCAATTTCGGGAGGAACAATTACTTCTGATGGCGTTTCAAATATGCTAAAAGAAAGATTAGGAAACTATTTACCATACTTTAAAAATAATTAACGATGGCTGGAGAAAAAGAAGCTTTGTTTTCACAAAAGAACAAAAGATTATTAATTGATCCATTGAATGATGATAACCCTGTAACAGTTCAGGTATTGGGTATTTGTTCTGCTTTGGCAATTACGGTGCAATTAAAGGCAGCCGTTGTGATGTCATTGGCAGTAATGTTTGTATTGGTATTTGGTAACCTTATTGTTTCCTTGCTAAGAAATCTAATTCCAAACAGGATAAGAATCATCGTTCAGTTACTAATTGTTGCCTTTTTGGTAATCTTGGTGGATCAGGTTTTAAAAGCCTATTCATATGATGTCAGTAAGCAGCTTTCAGTATTTGTTGGCCTCATTATAACGAACTGTATCATTATGGGTAGATTTGAGGCTTTTGCCTTGGGTAACGGGCCATGGAAATCAATTCTTGACGGGATTGGAAATACGATTGGTTATGCAGTTATTTTGATCATCGTTTCGTTTTTCAGAGAACTTTTTGGTTCTGGAAAATTATGGGGATTTGAAGTATTGGGTCATAAAGGAAAAACAATAGCTGAATCAACTGGCTTATACCATTATGGGTATGAGAACAACGGATTTATGATGTTGGCGCCAATGGCATTGATTACCGTGGGTATATTGATCTGGTTTCAAAGATCCAGGAATAGAAAACTGATAGAAGAATAATATAAAATTATAAGCCTTTTATCAAAAAGGAATAAAAAAAGTAAACATGGAAGCATTAGTAAGTTTGTTTGTTAGAAGTATTTTTATAGACAATATGGTATTTGCCTATTTTCTTGGGATGTGTTCTTATCTGGCAGTTTCAAAAACGGTAAAAACAGCAGTAGGTTTAGGAGCAGCAGTGATTTTTGTACTGGTCATCACGGTACCTGCGAATTACCTTTTGGATACCTATATATTAAAAGAAGGAGCATTGGTCTGGTTAGGACCTGAGTACGCTTCGATAGACTTAAGTTTTTTAAGTTTTATCATGTTTATAGCGGTAATAGCATCAATGGTACAATTGGTTGAAATGATTGTAGAAAGATTTGCTCCTGCACTTTATGGTGCATTGGGTATTTTCCTTCCTTTGATTGCTGTGAACTGTGCAATATTAGGAGGTTCGCTGTTTATGCAGCAAAAGAATTTTACCACAGTAACTGAATCTGCGGTATATGGATTAGGGTCAGGAATAGGATGGTTTCTTGCTATCGTTGCCATAGCCTCAATCAGAGAAAAGATTGCTTATTCAAACGTACCAAAACCTTTGAAAGGTTTGGGAATTACTTTTGTAATTACAGGTTTAATGGCGATCGCTTTCATGAGTTTTTCAGGAATAAAATTATAATAAGTTAAGATCATATAGACAATGAGTCCAATTTTAGCAAGTATCCTATTTTCATTAGTGTTAATACTTATCTTAGTAACTGTTTTACTTGTAGCCAAAGCTAAATTGCTTCCTTCAGGTAAGGTAAAACTTTTGATCAACGGACAAAAAGAAATTGAAGTGGAAACAGGGAGTACCCTATTGACCACTTTGGGTAACGAAAAGATATTTTTACCATCAGCTTGTGGTGGAGGTGGTACCTGTTTGCAATGCGAATGTCATGTACTTAAAGGTGGTGGAGAAGCATTACCTACTGAGGTACCAAACTTTACCAGAAAAGAGTTAGCAGCAGGAGCGCGTCTGGGTTGCCAGGTAAAGGTGAAGGAAGATATGGAGATCACCATTCCTGAAGAGATTTTCGGTATTAAAAAGTTTGAAGCGAAGGTAGTTTCAAACTACAACGTAGCTTCCTTTATCAAGGAATTCGTAGTTGAATTGCCTGAAGATATGGATTATAAAGCTGGGGGATATATACAAATTGAAATCCCTGACACTGAGGTTTCTTTTGATAAGATTGATATAACGGCACATCCAAAGGAGCATCCAAATGATCCGGAAAAATTTAAACTGGAATGGGATAAATTTAATTTGTGGCCCTTAAATATGAAAAACAGTGATGATGTGGAAAGAGCTTATTCTATGGCTTCCTATCCTGCAGAGGGAAGGAATATCATGTTGAATGTGCGTATCGCCACGCCACCATGGGACAGGGCTAAAAATAGTTGGGCAGCTGTCAATCCAGGAGTAGCTTCTTCATTTATTTTCAGTAAAAAACCAGGAGATACCGTAACGGTTTCAGGTCCTTATGGAGAATTCTTTATCAATGAATCAGAGGCAGAAATGCTTTATGTTGGTGGTGGTGCAGGTATGGCTCCAATGAGATCTCATTTATATCATTTATTCAAAACACTTCAAACCGGAAGAAAAGTAACCTACTGGTATGGTGGAAGATCTAAAAGAGAATTGTTCTATACGGATCACTTTAGAGAGCTTGAAAAGGAGTTTCCAAATTTCAAATTCTATATCGTTCTCTCTGAACCTGCTGAAGAAGACGATTGGAAGGTCATGAAAGATATTGATGATACTGAAGGAGACGGATTCTTAGGTTTTGTTCACCAAGCCGTGATCGATCAGTACCTTTCAAAACACGATGCGCCAGAAGATCTGGAATTGTATTTCTGTGGTCCTCCAATGATGAACCAAGCGGTAATTCAAATGACAGAAGATTTTGGGATTCCAAAAGAGAACGTATCGTTCGATGACTTTGGAGGTTAATCTGAATGTTAATAGAAAAAGAAAGGGCTTCAATTTGAAGCCCTTTTTTTGTATGTGAGATTTTTCTGTTTCAAAATGGTTAATCGTGATGACTTATATTCGGAGGAAATGTAATTGTTAAGTTGAACAGTTTTGTATCTTTATCTATTAATCTCTAAATAATGTCTGAGAGGAAAATTTTTGATTCAAAAGTATTAGTCACAGGTGGAGCTGGTTTCATAGGTTCCAATCTTGTGGAA
>JAAESS010000308.1 GCA_024229195.1 Flavobacteriales bacterium
GGCTCTTATCGCTTCTCGATTACCCGCTTTCCAAGGAAATATAGAGACTGTTGAAAACATGGAGGATGATAAAGTTGATGAGTACAGTAAAATAATGCTTTATCTCGGTTTAAGTGCAATTGTTTTTGTTCCAATTTTTAAAACAGTGACCCACTTGCCTCCCTATGTCGGAATGATGTTATCTCTTGCTGTTGTTGCCATTTTTGCCGAGATCTATTCAAATGCAAGATTTTCGCTAACCACAGTAGATACAAATTCTGATGAGGCCAGTCATTACAGTCCGGTTCATAAGGCTTTGTCAGGAATCGAATTACCAAGTATCTTATTTTTTCTTGGGATATTAATGGCTGTTGCCGGACTCGAATCATTAGGAGTATTATTCAATTTTGCCAACGAAATGAACGCGACTGTGCCCATGTTAGGTACAGAACCAATTATTGAAGGTTATAACGTTTCTGATATGGTTGTGATGCTCATGGGAGTTGCCTCAGCCGTAATTGATAATGTACCTTTAGTTGCAGCGAGTATCGGAATGTTCTCTGATCCAGTCGATAGCCCTTTGTGGCATTTTATTGCCTATGCGGCAGGAACTGGTGGTAGTATGCTCATCATCGGTTCAGCAGCAGGTGTTGTTGCCATGGGTATGGAAAAAATTAATTTTTTCTGGTATTTGAAAAAAATTGGATGGCTTGCTTTGATCGGTTTTTTAGTCGGTTCAGCAACTTTTATGTTTCTAAGATCGTTTATGTAAAATTTTAAGAAAATTTTCACATTTTTAAAACAATTTAGAAGCGATTGTCTCGTTACGCCTGTGTTACTCATTAATTAAGAAATATGTCATTATTTTTACTTCAGGATCCCGATATTTCACCTGAAAACCTAGAAGAAGTTGTCTCAGAAGAAAAAACCTTATCCATATTTAATCTAATCATGGAAGGAGGTCTGGGAGGCCAGATTATCATCGCTTTATTATTCGTTTTACTCTTAATCGGACTTTACATTTATTTTGAAAGATTTTTGGCGATAAAAGCTGCTAGTAAAATCGACAAAAATTATATGAATCAGATCAGGGATAATATCCTGAGTGGTAATGTAGAAGCTGCTAAAATATTGAGTCAGAATAATAAAACGCCTGTAGCAAGATTAATTGAAAAGGGAATTTCCAGAATCGGAAAACCACTGGACGATATCAATACTGCGATAGAAAATGCGGGTAAACTTGAAATTTACAAACTGGAAAGAAACGTAAGTGTTTTGGCTACGATAGCGGGTGCCGCTCCTATGATAGGATTTCTTGGTACAGTGATCGGAATGATCGTTGCCATTCATGAGATTGCTAATTCTGGAGGGCAAATAGACATTAAAATGTTAAGTGACGGATTATATACTGCGATGACCACAACGGTTGCGGGTCTTATTGTTGGTATAATCGCTTATATTTCATACAATCACTTGATTGTTAGGACCAATAAGGTGGTCTATCAAATGGAAGCAAATTCACTGGAATTTCTGGATCTGTTAAACGAACCGGTATAACTGCATCAATTGTGATATGAATTTAGGAGGAAGAAATAAAATTAATCCGAATTTCAATATGTCGTCGATGACGGATATTGTGTTTTTGCTTTTGATCTTTTTTATGTTGACCTCTACTTTGGTCACAGTAAATGCACTCGATATTATTTTACCTAAGGCGCAAGGTAAAACGGAAAACAGTAAGTCAACGGCAGTAAGCATCACCAAGAAATTGGATTATTATATCGATAAGAAAAAAGTAAAAGAAGGAGAGGTAGAACAATATCTTCTCGACAAACTTCAAGCGAGCGACCAGCCCACAATCGTATTAAGAGCAGAAGAAGGAGTTCCCATCGAAAAGGCGGTCAAAGTGCTGGATATTGCAAATCGAAACAAGATCAAGGTAGTTTTAGCCGTAAGACCCAAATAAAGATTAATGGCTTTTTTAGACACATCACACAAGCGTAAATCAGCAGTTATGACATCTCTTATAGCGGTACTCATGCTTATTCTGATGTTTTTATTTGGCCTTACATATCTAGATCCTCCGGAGGAATTTGGAATCGCAGTGAATTTTGGTACGACCGATTTTGGTAGCGGAAACCAGCAGCCAACAGAGGCATTAAAACCTGCAGCACAATCTGAACCTGAAACAGAAAACATAGAAGAACCAATCGAAGAAGTTGCTGAAGAGGTTCAGGAGGAGGTTGCGGAAGCAGCTGCATCAAAAGAAGAAGTCTCAGAAGAGGTGATTACTCAGGCAAACAAGGAAGCTATTGCCATAAAGAAAAAAGAAGAGGCCAAAAAAAGAGAAGAGGCAGAAGCAAAAGCCGAGTCAGAGAGAAAGGCAGAGGCAGAAAGAAAGGCGGAGGCCGAACGAAAGGCTGAAATTGAGCGTAAAAAAGTCGCTGAAGCAAAAAGAGTTGCTGAGGAAAAAGCAGCTCAAGAGGCGAAAAGAAAAAGTGCTGATGCAATCTTTCGTGGTTTTAGCGAAGACAATGGTAAAGCAGATGGAGGAGAAGGAGATGATGATAAAGCAGGAGATAAAGGGAAGGTTAAAGGAGATCCATAAGCACACGGTTATTATGGTAATGGTGGTGATGGAAATGGCGGAAATTTCTTAGGCAATAGAAC
>JAAESS010000309.1 GCA_024229195.1 Flavobacteriales bacterium
CATGAGGCTTGGATCACTCAGATCATCGCATCTCGTTATGATGCCTCAAAAGCCTGGATGGTAGTCAATAATTATAGAAAAGGTGATTATGATCCATATTTGTTTAAAACAGAAGATTTTGGTAAAACTTGGCAGCGTTACGCCGATGAAAATGATGTAAATGGTTATGCCCTAACTTTTATTCAAGACCCTGTCGAGCCAAGTCTTGTTTTTTTAGGAACGGAAAATGGATTATGGATAAGTATGGATGAAGGAGAATCCTGGACACAGTTTAAAAATGGCTTTCCATCTGTTTCTACTATGGATATTACAATTCAAGAGCCAGAATCAGCCTTGGTTGTGGGTACCTTTGGAAGGGCTATCTGGGTGTTGGATGATTTATTAAGCTTACGTGAAATTGCCGCAAAACGATTAAAAAATGATATAACTGCCTTACCCATGAACGACGCAGTGCAGGTCAAAGGCTTATTTATTAATCCTCCCGGAAATATCTGGACAGGTTTTCACACCACTTTCGAGGGCGAAAACAGGGTTTTTCAAAAAACAAAAGTTCCATTTTATCTGAATCAGGAGCCTGATTCAACAACTATAGTCAGCGCAGAGGTATTTGATAATGAAAACAGACTGATCAGAAAACTGGAATCCAAAAAAAATGAAAAAGGATTGAATTATCTCATTTGGAAACTAGATGAAAAAGCAGCTTCCTTGAATACCAAATCAAGTGCACATTCAAAAGGTATACCTGTCTTGCCAGGGAATTATACCATTGTGTTAAGATCTGCTAGTGATAAAGACACAACCCAGGTAAAAGTAATCACCGATCCTCGTTTCGATATGGATCCGGAGGTTGATGGGGCTTTGTATGCTTTTCGCAAAGAAATTGATAGGCAAGTTGAAGTCATGTCAAAAACTTTAAAGCGTATTGATGATAAATTAGAAGTGATCAAAAAGATTGAAAAAATGCAGGATCAAAAGGAATATCAGCAGGATGCCCTCTTGGTAAAATCTGTGGAAAAAATGAAAGGACAACTAAAGGAACTCAGGTCGAAAGGGCAAATACCAAGACCAGAAAGACAAGTGGGAGCATGGCAATCCTTTGAGACATCGCCTTATACAGAGCTCCAAGATGTTTTGCGTTTAGGGAGAGCTCAGACCAGTATTCCTTCTAAGCAGCATAAGGAAATGCTTCAGCAGGCAACTCAATCAATAGCTACTTTTAAAGAGGAGGTGGATCGTTTTATAAAAAAGCAATGGCAACCATTTGAAAAAACTATAAAAAACAGTGCCATCAAAGAAGTCTTAAAATGATGTGTTATTTGATTCAGGTCTATGAGGGTAAGATGGCCTCTGCTTCAATTTCAACCAAATAACCATTTCCTACCAGTTTTGCCTCCACCAAAGTATTGGCGGGATTGATGCCCTTGAATCGAATACCATGCGCTCTTGCCACAGGTTCCCATTGTTCTATATCATTGACAAAAATTCTGGTACGTACAACATCAGCCAAGGAACCTCCCAGTGAAGTGATGGCACCTTCTATTTTATCGATAACAAAGTGGGTCTGTGCCGCAGGGTCAGTTCCGCCAATCATTTGACTTCCGTGGGTAGCGGTTGTACCCGAGACATGAATTCTGTTCCCATCTTTTACTGCTCTGCTGTAGCCTGCAAAAGATTCCCATTCTGTTCCACTAAAGACCTGCTCTCTGTTTTTTCCGGTTTTGATTGCTGTAAATGCAGTAGGAATTGCTTCCAGATGATCGCTAAGATCTCCTGAAGCAGTTAAAAAAGGAGGTTTTCGATATTCGTCACCGCAGCCACCCGGAATGGGGTTCAGCTGATCTTGTGCCTTTTGAATTATTGTAATATCTGACTCGTCAAGTTCTATTGCTGTGGTACGTTTGTTATCAGTGATATGCTCGCTTTCGCCTAGTCTTGCACCTATGATCACCGCAGCTACAGCAGTGTTTTCTAGGATATATCTAGTAGCAATATTAGCCATAGACACTTTGTGTTTTTCGGCAACAGTTTTCACCGACTGTAATAAATTTTGAAACGGAATCCATCCGCCGGCTGCGTCAATAAATCGCTTATACTTCATTTGTGACCAAGTGGTCAATTCATCATTAGAAGGTTCGGTTTGATATAACCATTTTTCAGTTAAAAATCCACCGGCCAAAGTTCCAAAAGCAAGTAGTTTCACATCGTATTCCTGACATAAGGTTGCCATCTGCTGACTTGCACGGGTATCGATCAAAGAATGACAGACCTGATTACTCACAATGGGGATACCACTTGCAAGTGCTATTCGCAAATGAGCTGCATCAAAATTAGTGACACCAATATTTTGGATAAGTCCTTCTTGTTTTAGTTCTTTTAAATAAAATAAACCATCTAGCCAACTGGGGTCAGGATAATACCAGGCGTGAAACTGTAAGAGGTCAATGGTGTCAACTTGCATTCTATCTAATGCAGTTTGCACCGCCTTTCGAACATCCTGTCGACTGATTTTACCGGGTTTGGGCACCCATTTTGTAAATAGTTGAACACTCTTTTTATCGCTTAGACCCTGTCTAAATATACCTGAAATAATTTCACTTGAACCATAGTGATCGGCCATGTCAAATGAGGAGAAACCATTTTCCAGATAGGGTAGCATAAATGCAGAGGTAATATCAGGATCAAGTGTTTTCCCATTTCTTTCCATATCTGCGATTTGCCAAAGTCCGGTTACAATGGTTGAAATTTCTAAACCTTTTGCGAGTGTTGTTTTCGATTGCATATGTTATTCTTCAGGTAGTTTTAAAAATTGTTCAGAAAGATTTATTTTACTCTTGGTCAATTTTCTCCATTTATAGGTGAAAACAAGACTGGCTAATCCCATAACAATGAGCCAGACAGGTGTTGAATGAAAATACCATGCCTCAGTTTCGGTAGTCAGGTCTTTGTAAAGATGAATGGATAAAAACGCGATTAAAGTAATGACTCCCAACCAGCCAATTCCTAATTGTAGTTTTCTGTTTTTTATTATGGCTATGTTTTTTGCCATTGCTGGATTTACTTTATTAATGCTCAATAAGGTGATACACATCAGTAAAAAATTAACCATCATGGAAGTGACCATAATATCGATTCCTAAAAAGAAATCTCCGGCAAAATGTGATCCCAGAACACCAATACTTGCAATGACTCCGGCAACTAAAAGTGCCATATAGGGTGTGTGGTTTTTGGGATGAATTTTAGAGATTGATGAAGGAAAAATTCCGTCCTTTGCCCAGGCGAACATCAATCTTGATACCGACAATAGCATTGCGGGCAAATCATTGATCAATGCGATGGCAGCTCCTACCAATATTGCGATGCCAAGATAAGAAGGCAATACATAACTTAATAGCCCCGGAGCAGTAATATCATATTCCATTGCTTCTGAGGCCACAAAGCTCCAAGGTACGGTATGATAAACAGCAGAGGCAAATAAAAAGTAAAAAACACCCACACCAAGTATCGCAAGTAATATGGCTGTCGGTATCGATTTGGTCGGGTTTTTAGCTTCTCCTCCAGCTTGTGCTATTGAATCGAATCCAATAAAACTTGAAAAAAGTAAAGCTGCAGCAGAGAAAAATATCCTCCAATCAAAAGCAATATCAGTGATTACTGAAAAATCACGATTTTCCTTTTCTTTGAGTGCCCTCAAGAAATCATTCGTATCATAACTGAAGCCTGCTATAATGACGATGCCACCTAAAGCAAACATCAAAAACATCATGGGTAATAAAATACGCTCATATGATTTTACACCTCGAATATTAACCCAGACAAAAGTCCAGATCAAAAATAAAGCAAGACCTACTCGAATCCATCCTACTTCAAGTGAAGCAGATAGAGTTTCCCAACCTAAATTTAGCGTTACATCGCGGATAAAGGGAATGGTTATATAGGCAATCACACCAATTACGATGCTTAATCCAAACCATTGAGAAAAGCTGGCAACAAAACCTAAATAAGGATTCAATCCACGACTTGCATAGATATAACTGCCTCCTGCCCGAGGCATAGCTGAAGCCAGAATACTATAGGCCAGAGCTGCTAATATGGCCGGTACTGCTGCAAATACAAACGCAGACAATACGTATGGACCTATACCCGGAACATTGCGCTGAATCATAAAAGGAACAACGTTGATAGAGGCTCCCAACATTGAACAAACCCCGGTTGCAGTCAAGGCAAGCAGCCCCATTTTACGTGTCAGTTTTTTGTTTTTGAGTTGGGTCATTTTGTTGTCAATTTCTAATAGACATTTTTAATGATAAATAGAACTAAAGGACATTTTTCTTATTTTTTATGGTCGTCCAAGCGAAAATTTCTCACCGGTCATTTCCCAACGACCCAAAGAAATAGGAATATTCCCAATGCTGTTCAAGGTGTCAAAAAAATCTTTTAAGCTAAAAGGATCATCTGAAGATTCATTTATTCGGGCATATTCCGCCAAAGCGTTTTCAACTAAATATTTTCCTGTGATATAACTGGTTCCATAGCCAGGTTGTCTTAGATACAGATGCTGCTCAAACAATAATAATTCTTTTTCTGTTTTCATCCATCCCCGAGGTGTATAGGTAGAATGGATGCCTCCTGCTTCTTCCATAGTCATTTCATTGGTATGCGCATACAATGATCCTAAACCTCTGGCTGCTCGCTGGGCTATCATAATATAAACGATTTCTCGTGAACGTGGCTGATCATCATAAAGACCTGCATCCATAAACATTTCTTCTACAGCCGTTGCCATTCCTTCATTTCTAGAATCAAAAATATTATACAAAAGAGGTCCTTTTCTGATCTCACTTTTGTTTGGTTCAGTATCCATTCGCGCCAGTTCAAACCAGTGATAGAAATGGGAATAAAGAGGGCGCTGATCATAATGAGCCGTGATCCAGAAAAAGTTTCTTGTGTCTTTAGGTACAAATCCGCCTAAATGTTCTCGAAGAGCCGGTTCGAAATAATCTTCAACGGTAACGATATCCTCATTATCCAAAAAATCGATAAGACTACGCACTGATGCCTCTGCCCGTTGATCATATTCTTCCGGACTGCTGGCATCAGAAAGTTGAGGTAAGTTTCGATTTCGATGTTCCTCTAATTTTAAAGATGTCCAGGCTCGAGTCAATTCACTTTTTAAAAGCATGACTTCATCTTCCCAGGTCATGGGCACCAAATGAACATTTTGAAGGTACCAACTGTAGTTTTCCTTACCAATCCCAGAAGGACCGGTTTTAGAAGAAGATTCATCTTGAAGCCATTGAGTCAATTCGTCGGTCGACTTTATAGCCTTATTGATCGCTTGAAGCATTTCAGTATCCTCAGCAATGCCTGCCAATTTCTTTATACTTTCCAGGTTTTTACTTTGACTTTTTATATCTCGAATTCCTGCAATCCACAAATCTTTTGCATTACCGGTTAAATTGATTTTTGCCTGAGCATTTAGTGGTGGAATCACTGCAAGATCTGATAGTAATTTTTTTCTATCCTCCTTGTTCAAGGGGAAGTCATAGGTCCATAATTCAGTAATCATATGATGGGTCGGGCCTTCATGAGCAGGAACATCACTTCTGTACATCCACAAGGATTTGTAATAGGCAGGATCTCGAACCCATGGTTTGAGTATATGGTGGTTAAAATCATATCCGTTCATTTCCGCATTTACGATATGCCAGTCAACCTGATGTGGTATGGGCCAGTTTGCTGTGTCTATTGCATAAAGCTTTGCCTGCAACTCTTTAAAATTCGGCCACCTTTTTTCAAAAGTTTGCTTTGTGTAATCAGGAGCTCCTACTTTTAGCGGAGGTTTTTCAAATGTTCTCCATTCTTTAAATAATGATACCAGATCAGCATACTGTGAGGTCTTATTTTGAGCATAAGACTGAGCAAAAGACATGATGGTGACCGTAAAAAATAAAAAAAGGATTCTAAAATAAAGTTGGTGCAGCTTCATGATTAATGACTGGTTGTGGATTTGTAGTTGACAAAATAAGAATTATTGAAGTAGTTTGGATACAAAAAACAACAACATTCTTTCCACTTCTTCTTTTTGACTCGATTTTTTTCCGATATCAGTTAAGCGAGGCAAGTGATCCGCAAAATAAAAATGGTTGTTGGTCATTTCAAATAAGTTACTGGCCAGTGCATGTGGATAGGGAAAGTTTGGTTGGATCTCCAGAATAACATCAGATACAGAAGAAACCATTTCTTTATAATTTAGAAAAAAACCTTTGTTGTTTTCTTCATCTACCCCTTTAGTGTGATAAACTTTTGTGCTTTCCGAAATAACAACATTGTGTAAGGAAGATTCATTCACATAATCAATAGCCGGATTCTCTTCGCTGATCGACACAAATGTATGGATGATGATCTCCAGTTTCTTTTTCGGATCCTCAACGTTAAAGGTTTTGATATCGATCATGTAATTAAGCCACTCCCAATACCACGATACCAGATAAGTCAAAAGCAAGTGTTTGTTTTCAAAATATCTGTAAATGGAGGCCTCAGTTGATTTCATTTCCTCAGCCAGTTTTTTGAAATTGAAACTTTCAAAACCAATCTTATCGATCAGTATGATACTGTGTTTTATAATACGTTTACCTAGTTCTGATTGCTGAGGATCTTTGAGGTATAATCCCGGATTTAACGATATGCTAATGTTTACAGCCATTTGTTCAATATTACTTGACGATCATTTATCCAAAGTTAAACATTAATAATTAATACGAATACAACTTTTAATAAAATATTAACTTTTACTAATGATAGTATTACTATTATAATTAAATATTTTGTTATATTTGTGGTCTTAAAAATATAAACAAAAAATGGAAAAAACAGGTTTTATAGATAATTTGAGAAGCGATTTCCCCGCAAGTATTGTAGTCTTCTTTGTGGCACTACCCTTGTGTTTAGGAATTGCTCTAGCGAGTGGGGCGCCACTATTTTCAGGTTTGATTGCCGGAATTATTGGAGGTATAGTAGTAGGAGCATTGAGTGGTTCTAAGATAGGTGTAAGCGGTCCTGCAGCAGGACTAGCAGCAATTGTTCTTACCTCTATAGGAACTCTAGGAGGTTTCGAAAATTTCTTAGTTGCAGTCGTTTTAGGAGGTATTATACAATTGATATTTGGTTTATTAAGAGCAGGTGTTATTGGTTATTATTTTCCTTCATCAGTGATCAAAGGGATGTTAACGGGAATCGGCATTATCATTATCCTAAAACAGATTCCTCATTTTATAGGATATGATGCCGATCCTGAAGGAGACTTTGCCTTTCTTCAAGTTGACGGTCAAAATACATTTTCAGAAATTTTTAATGCATTGAACTTTATTCAACCAGGTTCTGCATTAATAGGCCTAATTGGTCTTACCATATTATTATTGTGGGAGAAGGTATTAGCAAAAAAAGCTAAGATTTTTCAAGTAATTCAAGGCCCTCTGGTCGCTGTTGTAGTTGGAATTATTTTTTTCGCAGCCACAGGGTCAAGCAATGCGCTTGCCATTTCTTCCAAACATTTAGTGAGTGTTCCTGTACCTAAGGACCTGACATCATTTCTAGCACAGTTTAGTTTTCCGAATTTTGCAGCTATTGCCAATACAGAAGTTTGGGTTGTTGCTTTTACCATTGCATTAGTAGCTAGTTTGGAAACTTTGTTGTGTGTTGAAGCAACAGATAAGCTGGATCCGCACAAAAATGTTACTCCAACAAACAGAGAATTACTTGCTCAGGGAACTGGAAATATTATTTCAGGTTTAATCGGAGGTTTACCTATCACCCAAGTAATTGTTAGAAGTTCAGCGAATATACAATCTGGTGGTCGTTCAAAAATGTCGGCTGTAATCCATGGTCTGTTTTTATTGCTCTCGGTTATCTTGATTCCTAATTTGCTCAATATGATTCCTTTATCGGTCTTGGCTGCTATTCTTTTAGTAGTTGGTTTTAAATTAGCTAAACCCGGATTGTTTAAAACAATGTATAAGCTTGGCTGGAAACAATTTGTTCCTTTTATGGTTACTGTTTTAGGTATCATCTTTACAGATTTACTTGTTGGAATTGGCTTAGGATTAATTGTTGGTATCGCTGTGATACTTATAAAGAGTTATCAAAATTCTCATTTTTTACATAAAGAGGGTGAAGATATTGATGATGGAAAAGTAAAAATGACTTTAGCCGAAGAGGTAACATTTTTTAACAAAGGTGCCATCCTAAAAGAACTAGATCGATTACCAAAAGGCTCATTCCTGGAGCTCGACGTAACCAATACAAAATATCTTGATAATGATATTATTGAGATCATGGATGATTTTATTCTCAAAGCAAAGGAAAGAAATATAACTATAAAACTGATCTCTGAAAAGGGAGTAGTATTGAATCCGGAAAGTTATTTCAGATTCTTTAATAATCAACGTAAAGCAAGTTAATCCTTAGAAAATATCACATGAAAGCACAAACAAAAGAAAGTCAGTCGGCCCTGAGCCAAAACCAGATCATAGATCTTTTAAAAAAAGGTAACCTTCGCTTTTTAGAAAATCAGACGCTTAGTAGGAATTTACAGCAACAAGTTGAAGAAACAAGCGGAGGCCAATTTCCATTTGCAACTGTATTGAGCTGTATTGACTCGAGAATTCCAGTGGAAACTATTTTTGACCAGGGTATAGGTGATTTATTTAGTGTTAGAATTGCAGGAAACTTTGTAAACGACGATATTCTCGGAAGTATGGAGTTTGCTTGTAAACTAGCTGGATCAAAGGTTTTAGTTGTCTTAGGCCACACTGCTTGCGGTGCAGTCAAAGGGGCTTGTGATGGTGCTGAATTAGGCAAATTAACAGGAATGTTAGAAAAAATTAAACCAGCTGTTAAAGCTGTTACTAATCCTGTTGACGCTGCTCAACGAACTTCTGCTAACCTGGATTTTGTGAATGAAGTGGCTGTTAAAAATGTGTCATTTACTATTGACGATATCAGGTCGGGAAGTGAGGTGTTAGCTGAGATGGAAAACAACGGTGAAATACAAATTGTTGGAGCTATGTATGAAGTTGCAACAGGGAAAGTAGCATTTTTATAACACACTCACCATAAATCGAATCAGCATCAACAAAAGGCTTGATTTAAATCATTGTCTGTGTACAATTTGCTTTATAATTTCATAACTGAAATTATAATTCATTATTATGAATGCAACGACGAAACACAGGGAGGCTTTGGCTCAGGATGTCAAAAAATTTTTTAGAAATTTAGGAACCTGTTCTCGCACTTTTTTCCATCTATTAAACAGACATTTTGGAACAAAAGTGGAAGATGAACAAAGAGCTTCAGATTTGCTGGCTGGAGGTATCATGAAAAAAGGATTTCAATGTGGAATGCTTTCGGGTGCTTCATTAGCGGTTGGTACAGAGGCATATAAGGTATGTACCCATAAATCTCAAGCCATTGCGGTATTGATTGAAGCAACCAGAATGCTCGCTTCTCAAACAGATGTGATACAACAGCACTATTTCAAAATAAATTCAGATATTTGATATTGGTAATATCTAGACAACAAATTTTCTTAAGTGATCCACTTACAGGATAGAGAATGATGTATAAAAACCTAAAAATCATACTTCTCACTGTGTTAGCTCTCTTGCTAATCCCGTTGGTAGCGATGCAATTCACGAATGAAGTAAATTGGTCACTGTTTGATTTTATTATCGCTGCAGTCCTTCTTTTTGGAACAGGATTTGTAATTGATCTTGTCATAGGTAAAACAAAGAATATAAAGTATCGTGTTGCGATATTGATCCTAATGGTTATTGCATTTATTCTGATTTGGGCTGAACTAGCTGTTGGTGTTTTTGGAACACCTTTTAGTGGAAGTTAGAGTGCTTAAATCAATTCTTTAAAATTGGATTTATCAATTCCCAGTTTTACAAATGTAATTGCTTATTTATTTCACTGATTTAATTGGTTATTTTTAACAAATAACTAAACCAAACACCATGAAAATAAAAGATTCGAACAGGAGAAGCTTCGTTAAAAGACTTGCTTTGAGCACAGGGTTATTAGGAACCCTAAGTTCCTTTGATTTATGGAGTAATATCGATAAAAAAGATCTCAAGATCCAAAGTGACCTGCACTTAAAAATGACGGGTTATAAATACCCTAGAATTCAGGCATTGTTTGAGGCCTTGTCGGAATCAAAAACGACAAATTACAATTATATGACAAAATTAGGTTGGGCATTTGACACATTACCCTGGTATGGACAGCA
>JAAESS010000310.1 GCA_024229195.1 Flavobacteriales bacterium
TTGATCCGACTTTTTTGGTAACAATCCATGCCATATTGCATTTTCAATATAAGGTTGAATCAACATTGGAGGAATCAAGGTACTCATGACATTTAAGTTCTTTGAAATGGATTCATGATAGTAAAATTGATTTTCAAACCGCAGTTTTTCCATCCCTATGTAGAGCCTCAAAGCATTTAATTCACTTTCAAGTGACACCCAATCTTGCCTAGAATTTTCAAGAATAATTCTCATTAATTGAAACAAAAAAAAATAGTCATCACAGGAGGTCCGGGAACCGGAAAATCAACAATTATTGACCATTTAATACAAATGCAGTTTACCTGTATGCCTGAAATCTCACGAACGATTACCAAGGAGGCTCAGCTGTTGGGAATTGATCAATTATTTTTAAAAGATCCATTGTTATTTAGTGAGTTGTTACTAAAAGGCAGAATCGAACAATACGAGTCTGCTGTTAACAGCCCTTCAGACAAGGTTTTTTTTGACAGAGGAATCCCGGATATTCATGGATATATGGATTTTCTGGGAACCAAATATCCTGAGGTCTATACTCAAAAAAGCAAAGAATTTAGATACAGTCATGTATTTATGATGCCACCCTGGAAAGAGATCTATACCACAGATAGTGAAAGATATGAAAGCTATGAGCAGTCTCTGACCATTTATGAATATTTGCAAGAAGGTTACAGAAAAATGGATTATAGTATAACAAGGGTCCCGGAGGGAAGCATAACAGATAGAGTGAACTTTATTTTAAATTCACTTTAAGCATCACATGGAAAAAGCACTTGATCTTTTAAAAAAGCACTGGGGGTTCAGTTCATTTCGCGAACCACAGGAAAATATAATCAACACTGTTATTAGTGGAAAAGATGTATTTGTTCTTTTACCTACCGGAGCCGGAAAATCATTATGCTACCAGATACCTGCCTTAATGTCTGAGGGCGTATGTCTTGTTGTTTCTCCTTTAATCGCGCTTATGGAGGACCAGGTTAAGAGTCTTGAAGAAAAAGGTATTAAAGCCTTGATTTTAAGCTCGAAGCTAAACAGACACGATACCATTGTAGCCTTTGACAATCTGATCTATGGCAATTATAAATTCCTTTACTTATCGCCTGAAAAACTACAATCAGAATTTATCCAGGAAAAAATCAGTCAGCTATCCCTCAATATAATTGCTATTGATGAAGCTCATTGCATTTCACAGTGGGGGCACGACTTTAGGTCTGCCTATCTTAAAATTCCGGTGCTGAATGACTTACATCCTGATATCCCTAAGATAGCCTTGACTGCAACCGCAACTAAGCAGGTAAAAGATGATGTCATTGAAAACCTAAAATTAATATCTCCAAAAGTTTATACGGGTTCTTATTACCGAAACAATCTTCATATCAGGGTCTTAAAAACAGAAGATATCAGATCAGCAGTGCTCCGCTTAGTCCGATCTATTGATGCTCCGGCCATTGTATATGTTGGTACTCGTAAAAATACGATTCAATATGCCCGATTTTTAAATGGTCATCAAATAAAGGCTACTTATTACCACGGTGGTCTGGACCATGATCAAAAAAGTAAATCTCTTCTTGAGTGGAAAAGTGAAAAAACCAAGATCATGGTGGCGACAAATGCTTTTGGAATGGGTATTGATAAATCAAATGTAAGAATGGTTATTCATGCGCATCTCCCCATGAGCACTGAAAATTATATTCAGGAAATTGGGCGAGCGGGTCGAGATGAAAAAACTTCTCAGACGTACCTTTTGTATAATGACAACATCATTTATGAAAGCGAACGCTTATCGGATAAATCGATAGTAAGCCCTGAATTTTGTAGATCAGTATACTCCAACCTAAATGACTTCTTTCAGATAGCCAATGGAGAATTAAGCGATAAAATTTTTAATTTCAACCTTCAGGAATTTGCACTTCGCTATGATGCTCCTTATATAAAGGTTTATTATGCGCTAAATCATTTGCACCATGAAGACATTATCTTCTATGATCAAAATCCAAATAAGATCTCAAGGATCAGGCTTATTGAAAGTAGTTCAAAACTAATTCAGATCCAATCATCTCAAAATATACAGTCTAAAGTACTTCAAATGCTTTTGAGAACTTACGGAGGCATCCATGAACAGTATATTTCTATCAATGAATCACTCATTTCAAGTAAATTAAACATAAGTAAAGCACAAGTAGTGCAAGCATTACAAAGACTTGATCTGGATAAAGTTTTAATTTATAAAAAATCAAGCGATACCCTGAAGTTAAAATTCTTGGTTCCCAGAGAGGATAATTTTGTCTATCAAATGATCAGATCAAATATCAGCCAACGCAATAAGACGAAGAAAGTGAAATCAAAAGGACTTCTTGATCTTATAAAAAATGATCGTATTTGCCGGCAGGTTCAACTCCTTCACTATTTTGATGAAGAACTGAAGCGACCCTGTGGAAATTGCGATGTATGCTTAAAAAAAAAGCACAAATTGATTATCAACACTTGAGTAAGACGATACTGAGGCTACTGGCAAAAAGTAAGACTTTAAGCCTCAATGAGATCAATCAAGATTTATATTTGGAGAAAAAATTCATTGCAAAAACCTTGCAATTAATGGTTGAAAGAAAATTGATCGGGTTAAATTTGCAAAACAAATTCTATATCATCACATGAAAGAACTTCGTATCATTTTTATGGGGACACCAGATTTTGCTGTTGCTAGTCTGAATGCTCTGTTGGAAGCGAATTACAATGTTGTAGCTGTAATCACAGCGGCTGATAAGCCTTCAGGAAGAGGAAGAAAAATTAACCAATCGGCCGTCAAGAAATATGCACTTTCCAAAGGAATTGAGATATTACAGCCCACTAATCTAAAAGATCCTGATTTCCTTGATTATTTAAGGTCTTTAAAGGCTGATCTGCAGGTCGTAGTTGCTTTTAGGATGCTTCCAAAGCAAGTATGGGAAATGCCTAAACTGGGAACTTTTAATTTGCATGCATCTCTGCTACCAGATTACAGAGGTGCAGCTCCGATCAACTGGGCCATAATTAATGGTGAAGAAAAAACAGGTGTTACCACATTCTTTATTAATGAGGACATTGATACAGGTGCTGTCATCAAACAAGAATTAATAGAAATATCAGCAGATATGACAGCAGGAGAACTTCACGACGATCTTATGTCGCTTGGAAGCAAAACAGTTGTTGAAACAGTAAACATGATCGCTGAGGGAGATATTGAACCTGTAAAACAAGAAGAAGGTAATTACAGTCCTGCTCCAAAATTAAATAAGAACAATTGCAGGATTCTTTGGAACCAACCTTTAAAAAATATTTACAATCAGGTTCGTGGCTTAAATCCTTATCCCGGTGCTTGGACGATGCTTAACAATAATGGCGAAGAAACAGAGCTCAAAATTTATCAAGGGGATGTGGTTTTTGAAAAACATGAATTTTTACCTGGTAGTATGCATGTTTCAAAAAAGCAATTACGTGTTGCCACTGCAAATGGTTTTTTTGAAATTAAGGATCTAAAGATGGCAGGAAAGAAACGAATGGATGCGATTAGTCTGCTCAATGGCTTCACATTTCAAGAGGGCTGCAAGCTGTTCTAAACACAATATATATAAGGACTTAGCGAGAATTTGTTCAAATCTTACTGGGTTTATCAACAAATTTCACTTAATTATTAACAATATAGGGGTTTTTGACTTCCAAAACTTGCGTAAACCCTTATAAAATCTATATTTGTTTTGCTATTGAAAGGCAAAAAAATGAATATTTAACCAATTTTAAAAATTTTTAAATTATGAACAAATCAGATTTAATCGAAGCAATGTCTGCTAATGCTGGAATTTCTAAAGCTGCTGCTGGAAAAGCGTTAGACGCTATGATGAAAAGCATCACAGGTGAATTAATGACAGGAGGAAGAGTATCATTAGTAGGTTTTGGTTCTTTTTCAATTTCTGCAAGAGCTGCAAGAGATGGAAGAAACCCTCAAACTGGTGCTACTATCAAAATACCTGCAAGAAAAGTTGTTAAATTCAAAGCAGGATCTGAATTAAAAGAAGCAGTAAACTAGTCAAGTTGAAAAGCTAAAATATTGAAACCCTCTTTTTAAGAGGGTTTTTTTGTTTATTTATTTTTTGTACATTTAGTCGCAACTATATAGAATATGATATCTTTAAAACCAACAAAAGGCAAGTTACTCGTGGCGGAACCGTCTATTCTTAGTGATAGCTCTTTTAACAGATCAGTCGTTCTGCTCACTGAGCATGACGATAGCGGATCAGTTGGTTTTATATTTAATAAGCCATCTCCTTATATCCTTAGTGATTTAATACCTGATGTCGATTCTTCCTTAAAAGTGTACTTTGGCGGACCGGTATCAGAAGACAATCTTTACTTTGTACATAAAGTGCCTGAATTGATACCTGATAGCATAGAGATTGCAAACGGTATTTTTTGGGGCGGTGATTTTGAAGCGATTCAATCACTTTTAAAAGATGATATCTTATCTAAAAATGATATTCGATTCTTCTTAGGCTATTCTGGCTGGAGTCAAAAACAATTAGAGGAAGAATTAGAGACAACCTCCTGGTTAATTGTTGAAAATAAATTTAAGAACCTTTTCTCCATCAATCATAATAATTTTTGGAAAAATGAATTACTAAAAGTTGGTGGATTGTATCAATTGTGGGCAAATTCGCCAAAAGATCCAAGTCTGAACTAGTTTTTGATCACAGCATCAAACAATTGATTAATCTCTCTCGTTTTATCATTCCCATATTTCTTCTTCCTGTATTTATCGACTGACTGTATTTCGCGTATTGAATTTGTCAAAAATACTTCATCCGCTTTCAGCAGATCAAATGGGGATATACTCAATTCATGAACTTCAAAGTTTTCATGCTTTTTAAGCATCTGAATCAGTCTTTTTCTGATGATTCCATTGAGACAACCTGATTCAAGTGACGGAGTAAGAACCTCTTTTCCCTTTATCAAAAATATGTTACTATTTAAGGCCTCTACCACTTCTTTCTTTTCATTGATCAAAATACAATTCTGATAGTCATTTTCTTTAGCGAATATACTTCCTAAAACATTCACCATTTTATTGTTTGTTTTGATGGTTGACAACAATCCAGATGCTATAGGAAAATCCTTAAATAATTCAATTTCAACTAATTGCTTATTGAATTTAGGTAATACAGATACTTGTATCGTGAAATTTATTTCATTGCTTGGAGGCGTATATAATCCTCCATCTTTCCTGAATACATTTACACGTATTCTTCCCTCACGATCTAAGCTATTGGCCTCAAGAGTGGTTCTGATCTGTTCTTGATAATAGTCAAGTGTAAAATCCATGGGGATTCGCATCCTTAACATACGCATTGAAGACATCAACCTAAAATAATGATCCTCTAAAAAACAAATTTCACCATCCTGAAATTTTAGTGAATCAAAAATCCCATCTCCATATTTAAAAGCTCTGTTGTCCGGACTTAATGTGAAATCCTCTTCAGAAGTCAAACTTCCATTTTGATTGATCATAAAATCATTTATTTAAAGTAGCAAAAATAAAAAAAGCCTTGATAAATCAAGGCTTTTCTATTCTTTATAACTTTTATTATCCTCCGATAACATGTTTTAATTCTGAAATCTGGTTTTCCCAAAACATTTTTGATTCTTCGACTTCATCTTCATCTGCAAAATCTACTACCAAAAGTGAAACATCTTTTGTAAGATCATCAACCTCAATTCTCAACTCAAAATACGTGTCATCATCATCATCTTCCTCCCATTTAAACCTGATAAAAACATCATTTTTCTGAGCAAGCCTTTCGGCAACCTCCTCAGAATCGTCCCATATAAAGATATATTTCTTTCCTCTTGAATTTACATTATCGGCAAACCACTCTCCCAAACTATCCGGAGTAGAGATGTACTGATACAAAAAACTAGGAGAAGCATGTATAGGAAATTCCAAGTCTATTCTTACTTTGCTTGACATTTTTGATTATTTTATGGAAGCAATATATAGATTATCTATTTCTAAAAAAAATATTTTATTTAAATATTTTTAAGCTCTTTACTTGCCGTAAATGAATTTGTTTTTATATTTGCAAACTGATTTTTGAGAGGTATTTTTTAAGCTTTTCACTAAAAGATTACGGCGAGGTAGCTCAGATGGTTAGAGCGTCGGATTCATAACCCGGAGGTCGGCAGTTCGATTCTGCTCCTCGCTACAAAAAAAGACTGTTGAAAAACAGTCTTTTTTTATTCCCCTTAAGCCAAACGGGCAGTGCTTTGTTTATAATTTCTTAAACATCACAAAATGAGGCCCTACCTCTTTAACTTCAAAAACATCACCAAAAAACTCATATCCCAATTTACTGTAAAAATCAAGGGCTACTACCCTTGCATTGCACCATAAAACGTCAACGTCTTTCGCTCTAAGCAATTCTTCGGCTTTTAAAAGAAGCTCCTTCCCATAGCCTTTGCTTTGTAAACCCTGGGCGCTGGCCATTCCTCTGAGTTGGTATTGAATACCTTTAAAATTACTTTTTGAAGCTTTCATAAAACTGCCTATACAGACCAATCGATCTTCATCAAACAGACCAAGATGCAAAGTGCTGGAATCATGGTCGCCATTCATTTTATGGCTTAAAGTCATTCCTTTCCTTAATACTAACTTTCTAATTGGATAAGTTTGTTCTGCACTTATTTCAGTAATTTTAATCATGATTGTTTGCTCGCCTTTCTACTGCCTGAATACATTTCATATTTCACGAATTTACATTCTAATTTACCGTTAAAAACTTTGATCTTTCTTGAGGTTCTGAGCCCTACATTTTTTAAACCGGACTCAAAATCAGATGTAATTAACCATGCTGAAGTATCAGGGTAACTTTGCTTTAAGGTATCTCCTATTTGCCGATAGAATACAGGAACATTAACTTCAAGTCTTTCTCCGTAGGGAGGATTAAATAAGACAATGACATTGCCTTCAACCGGACTGGGTTCATGAAAGAAGTTTTTCCTTTCGATCTTTATAAAATCCTCCAAAGACGCATTTTCTATATTGTTTTGCGATTTTCTAACTGCAGAAGGCGCCTTATCATAACCAATAATTTTCTTGTCTGTATTCCTTATCTTTTTAAGTAAAGAGTCATGAATTAATTTAAATAGATCCTCATCAAAATTCTGCCATTTCTCGAATGCGAATTCTGAACGATTTATATTGGCAGGAATATTATTGGCTATCATTGCTGCCTCAATCAATATTGTACCACTTCCGCACATAGGATCGACAAAATTTTGTGTACCATCGTAACCTGTCATTAAAACCAAGCCTGCAGCCAATACTTCATTGATTGGTGCAATATTGGTGTCGCTTCTATAGCCTCTCTTGTGTAAGGATTCTCCTGAGCTGTCTAATGAAACTGTACAGGTATTTCTCTGAATATGAATGTCAAACTGCACATCAGGATGCTTTAGGTCTATACTCGGACGTTTTTGGTACTTTTTTCTGAAATAATCAACAATGGCATCTTTACTTCTCAGAGACACATAATGCGAATTTGTAAAAATATCAGAGTGAACAGACGAATGTATGGCCAATGTGGAGCTTGCATCTAAGTATTTTTCCCATGAAATTCTGGATAGATTCTGATACAGATCATCTTCATTTCTCAACATAAAAGTCTCGATGGGTACTAAAATTCTTATGGCTGTTCTCAAAGCCAAGCTCGCCTTATACATAAAGCCCTTATCTCCTTTAAACGAAACATTTCGAACTCCTTCCCTTACATTCTGAGCACCTAAATTTCTTAACTCTCTTGCGAGAACTGACTCAAATCCATAAAGGCATTTGGCCAGCATATCATAATTTTCATTCATGCCACAAAAGTACATCAAAGATATTAGTCATCGTACAATTCTCATAAAAACTGAAAGTTTCTACTTCGCTTTGTATAATTTTCTATTTTTGTTTGATTTTAAAATTATGCAGAAAGAAAAAGAATGGTTCGAGCATTGGTTTGACACTCCTTTTTATCATATCCTTTACGACTACAGGAATGATGATGAGGCTAGACACTTTATGACCAATCTTGTGGATCATTTAAAACTGGCCAAGAACGACAAAATACTTGATCTACCTTGTGGTAAAGGCAGACACGCTATATTTCTACATGAAAAAGGATTTAATACAACAGGTGCTGATTTATCAGAAAACAGTATTAAGTACGCCAAACAATTCGAAAAAGCAGGTTTGAACTTTGATATTCATGACATGAGAAACCCTTTAAAAGGAAGCTATGATGCCATCTTTAATCTTTTTACAAGCTTTGGGTATTTCAATCAGGAGACCACGAACATTAAGATCCTTAAAAACTTTAAAAATGCCTTAAGGCCAGGAGGTCATATCGTTATTGATTTTTTAAATCTGGAAAAAGTTATAGAAAACCTTGTCCCGGAACAACATATTTCTAAAAAAGGAATAGATTTTACGATTAGAAAAAACGTCTCAGACAATTTTATCATAAAGAAAATTATTGTCAAACATAAACAGGAAGTACACCACTATATCGAAAAAGTACAGGCGCTTGACTTGGATAAGATGAAGTTATTTACAAAAGCTGCCGGACTTGAAATACAAGAAATATTTGGTGATTATGATTTGAACCCTTTCAATAAAAGTCATTCTGAAAGATTAATACTTCTTATGAAATGATCTATCTCGCTTTAATCATACCTGTCATTGCCGGATTTGTTTTGGTACAACTTATCAAACCAAATTCTAAGCTCTTTCAATTGTTTCTGTCTTTTAGTGGTGCTTATTTACTATCTGTAACCGTTTTACATTTGATTCCTGAAGTGTTTTCAAACCAACAAAAAAATATAGGAGTATTTATACTTTTAGGAATTGTGTTGCAAACTGGACTAGAGTACTTATCAAAAGGAGCGGAACATGGTCATATTCACGGCCATGATTTTGAAAAAAGAATTCCTTGGTTACTTTTAGGAAGTTTATCGCTGCATGCCTTTCTTGAGGGGATGCCTTTAGGTTTGGAAGAAAATGAGAATCTTTTGGTTGCTATTGTCATACACAAATTACCGATAGCTATCATTTTGGCTGTATTTTTGAAAAACTCTTCTCTTTCAAAGGGTTATGTTTTTCTTTTTCTTTTTCTGTTTGCGATTATGAGCCCACTAGGAAGTTGGACCTCAAGTCATTATTCTCACTTGTATCAATATACTGATCAAATCAACGCATTGATCATTGGTGTATTTCTTCATATTTCAACAGCCATACTTTTTGAAAGTTCAGAGAATCACAAGTTCAATCTTCAAAAATTTATCGTGATCATTATAGGTTTTGCAATTGCCTTTTTAAGCCTGTAGCTCAATATTTTTGAGGAACGATAGTTTGGTTGGCAAAAGGAGTTCGAACATATCCTTTGTCATCTTTTCTGGGTGGCAGGATAATCTTTTCTCTTTCAACCTTCTGATAATCAATACTGCTTAATAAATGGCTGATACAATTGAGTCTGGCTTTCTTTTTATTATCCGCCGGCACAACATACCATGGAGACTGTTTGGTATCGGTGTACTTAAACATTTCATCTTTGGCCTTGCTGTATTCCAACCAATGTTCACGTGATTTTAGATCCATCGGACTAAGCTTCCATCCCTTCATCGGATCATTGATCCTTGATTTGAACCTTCTTTCCTGTTCATCATCTGACACTGAGAACCAGTATTTTAACAAAATGATTCCTGATCTGATCAACATTCTTTCAAATTCAGGACAAGTCCTCATAAACTCATTGTATTCTGTTTGATTACAAAAGCCCATTACATGCTCAACTCCTGCTCTGTTATACCAACTGCGATCAAAGAGGATCATTTCACCTGAACTCGGTAAATGTGGGACATAACGTTGAAAATACCATTGACTTTTTTCCCGACTCGATGGTGTGCCCAAGGCCACTATTTTACAAACTCTTGGGTTTAAACTTTGCGATATTCTCTTGATCACTCCTCCTTTTCCGGCTGCATCTCTACCCTCGAATATCACCACTACTTTCAATCCTTCATGCTGAATCCAATCTTGAAGTTTCACCAATTCTATTTGAAGATTCTGCAATTCATCTTCGTAAAATTTGGTGCTGATTTTAGAACTTTTCTTCTGATTTTTTTTGGAATTAGATAATTTGTCACTCATATGCAATTTCTCTTAAGCTATTATTTACTAATTAGCTACGTCACTAATAAATTTGATTCTCATCAGTCGTAATTCCTCATCATCATAGTCTCCGTCAAATTCATCCAAAGCGAGTTGTATCTTATCACTTTCCGACTCCATAAAGTAATCCATGATTTCTTCTTGCTGATCCTCATCAAGTAATTCATCTATATAGTAATCAATATTGATCTTTGTTCCTGAATAAATAATCTGTTCCATCACTTTGACCAATTCGGGCATTTCAAGACCTTTGGAATGCGCAATATCTGATATGGGTATTTTTTTATCTGTGTTTTGGATGATATATAATTTTAAACCAGAATTGACACCTGTACTTTTGACGATCAAGTCATCAGGTCTTACAATATCATTTTCATCTACATATCTGGATATCAGTTCTACAAATTCTTTTCCGTATTTTTTTGCCTTGCCCTCGCCAACTCCATGTACATTAGCCAATTCTTTCAGATCAACCGGATATTTCAATGTCATATCCTCTAGAGAAGGATCCTGAAAAACCACAAAAGGCGGTACTCCTAATTTTTTTCCAACTTTTCTCCGGAGATCCTTTAACAAAATCATCAATTTGTCATCAACTACAGACCCTGAACCTTTGGCATTCGTAATGATCATTGCATCATTTTCATCACTGTAAACATGATCTTCTGTCATCAGAAATGAAAATGGTTTCTCAATAAATTGATTTCCCTCTGGAGTTAGTTTAAGCACTCCGTACTGTTCAATTTCTTTCTTTAACAGACCTTCTACCAGGACTTGCCTAATCAATGCCATCCAGTGTCTGTCTTCTTTTTTCTTACCAACACCAAAAATAGGTTGCAAATGCGTTTTATGACTGATCAGTAGGGCATTTTCCTTTCCTATCAGCGTATTTATTATTTCTTTGGATCTGTATTCCTCTTTTGTCTTTTGAACAACATTCAGAAGTATTTCTACTTCCTCTTTTGCTTCAGTTCGCTTTTTTGGATTTCTTATATTGTCATCCATATCAGCTCCTTCACCATTCACTTCATCAAATTCTTCTCCAAAATAATGCAATAAAAACTTTCTTCTTGACATTGAGGTTTCTGCATAGGCGACGACCTCTTGTAACAAGGCATTACCTATTTCTTGTTCTGCCACCGGTTTACCGGATAGAAATTTTTCAAGTTTCTCGATATCTCGATAAGAATAAAAAGCCAAACAGAATCCTTCACCACCGTCCCTTCCGGCTCTTCCGGTTTCCTGATAGTAACTCTCTAAGCTTTTAGGAATGTCATGATGGATAACAAATCTTACATCGGGTTTATCGATTCCCATCCCAAAAGCTATTGTAGCCACAACAACATCAATATCTTCCATCAGAAACATATCCTGATGCTTTGCTCTTGTTTTTGCATCCAAACCAGCATGATATGGCACTGCTTTGATACCATTCACCTGGAGGATCTGGGCAATCTCCTCAACTTTTTTTCTACTAAGGCAATAGATGATACCGGATTTGTCTTTATAATTTCTTACAAACCTTATGATATCTCTTTCTACCTCCTTGGTCTTTGGCCTTACTTCATAAAATAAATTTGCTCTGTTAAATGACGCTTTAAAAGTCTTTGCATCACTGATACCCAAATTCTTTAAGATATCATCTTGCACCTTTTGTGTAGCAGTGGCAGTTAAGCCGATGATCGGTAAATTACCAATCTTATAGATGATATTTCTTAGGTTCCGATATTCAGGTCTAAAATCATGCCCCCATTCTGAGATACAATGAGCTTCATCAATGGCAAAAAAAGTAATTTTTTGGTTCTTAAGAAACTCAATATTTTCTTCTTTTGTAAGCGATTCAGGCGCAACATAAAGCAGCTTGGTGACACCATTTTCAATATCACTTTTTACCCTGGCTACTTCCCCTTTGTTCAATGAAGAGTTTAAGACATGGGCAATCCCATACTCAGATGAGATCCCGCGCATGGCATCAACCTGGTTCTTCATGAGAGCGATCAAGGGTGATACCACAATCGCTGTACCGTCAAGAATTAAGGCAGGTAATTGATAAATAAGTGATTTTCCTCCTCCCGTTGGCATTACAACAAAAGTGTCGTTTCCTTCAATAAGACTTTCTATCGCATCTTCCTGTAAACCCTTAAACTTACTAAAACCAAAATATTTCTTCAAATATTCCAGTAAGTTAATTTTTGTCACTTTCATCCTCTTATTAATGTATTTTTGAATATTTTTGCATCTTTAGCACAAAAATTATTGAGGGGATTTTATAGAATTTAACTTGTATTTAATTTGGCTAAATTCATTAATAGTATAAATATAACATATTATTTTCAAAAAATAAATACAAAAATTGATTAAGAATAAAAACATTTTACAAACTGCAAAAGAAGCTATTCTTATCGAAGCTGATGCCATAAAGCAGCTTGCAGAACTAGTCAATGAGGATTTTGAAAAAGCCGTGATGACCATTTATGAGTCGGCGGGAAGGGTTATTGTTACAGGTATTGGTAAAAGTGCGAATATCGCTTCCAAAATTGTAGCAACCTTTAATTCAACAGGAACACCAGCTGTATTTATGCACGCGGCAGATGCGATCCATGGAGATTTAGGAAATATACAGCAGGACGATGTGGTGATCTGTATCTCAAAAAGTGGCAACACTCCTGAGATAAAGGTTTTATTACCACTCATTAAGAATTACGGGAATAAGATTATTGCCATTACCGGTAATGAAACTTCTTTTTTGGGAGAGCATGCTGATCACACCTTGAATTCTTATGTAGAAAAAGAGGCCTGTCCAAATAATTTGGCACCAACAACCAGCACAACTGCTCAATTGGTTATTGGCGATGCGCTTGCAATTTGTCTTTTGAATTTAAAAGATTTTTCAAGCAAGGACTTTGCCAAATACCATCCCGGAGGTACTTTAGGTAAAAAGCTCTATTTAAGGGTTAACGAATTAGCAGTTAATAATGAAGTTCCTAAAGTAGAAAAGGAGACCCCGATCAAGGATGTTATTGTTGAGATCTCTAAAAAGAGACTGGGCACAACTGCTGTAGTAGAAAATGATGTGATCGTAGGGATCATAACTGACGGCGATATCCGACGAATGCTCGAGAAAACAGTAGATATCAGCACCTTAGTGGCTAAAGACATAATGAGTTTTAATCCGATCTCGGTTGATTCTAATACAATGGCTGTGAATGCGCTTGATACGATGCAAAAAAATAATATTACCCAAATATTAGTTACTGAACATGGTAAATATTCAGGTGTTGTGCACTTTCATGATTTACTAAAAGAAGGAATCATTTAAATGATAGATAATATATTTCAATGTTTAGCACCTCATTGCTATTCAAAAAACTAAACTATGAGTGAACAAACAGAAGAAATGTCTTTTCTGGGCCATCTGGAAGTATTAAGATGGACACTGGTTCGATCTTCTTTAGCAATTTTTATCTTCGGAATGGTGGCCTTTTTGATGAAGGACTTTATTTTTAATTCTATTTTGCTCGCACCAAAAGATCCTGAATTTTTTACTTACCGTTTTTTGTGTTCAGTATCTAAGAGTTTCGGCACTGAGGGGCTATGTATCGATGAGATTCCATTTATCGTACAGAGTAGAACCATGGCTGGCCAATTTTCGGCGCACATCTGGACCTCAATTGCTTTTGGTTTTGTAATGGCTTTTCCATATATCATATGGGAAGTCTGGAAATTTATCAAACCTGCACTTTATACCAATGAACAAAAGAATGCGAGAAGTTTTATCATTATTACCTCTTTCCTTTTCTTTCTGGGAATATTATTCGGATATTACGTCATCACACCCCTTTCAATAAATTTTCTTGGAAGTTATCGTGTAGCGGATGAAGTAAGAAATAATTTTGACTTAAGCTCCTATACAGGGCTCCTAAAGGCTTCTTGCCTGGCTGCAGGTTTTATATTTGAATTGCCCATTATCATCTATTTTTTGACTAAAATGGGACTTGTAACGCCTGAATTCCTGAAAACCTACCGTAAATATGCTTTGGTACTGGTGTTGATCTTAGCGGCTATTATTACACCTCCAGATATTATCAGTCAGGTGATCGTAGCAATTCCAATGATTATTTTATATGAGATCAGCATTAAAATCTCTAAATTTATAGTCAATAAGCAAAAAAAGGAAGCTGAGAAAAATCTGGCTAAGAAGTAATGACTTATGGTGATCATATAACAACTTATAAAGCGAAAATTTTGCATAATGCTCAAGAAGCTAAAAAAAATAAGCCCATTGATCAAGGAGGAAATAAGATTGAATGACTAATATAAATAGCTAATAAACTATGATCTTACGAGCAGAAAATATTATGAAAATGTATGGGAATAGAACTGTTGTTAAAAGCATTTCTCTCGAAGTACAGCAAGGTGAAATCATTGGCTTACTAGGACCAAATGGTGCCGGAAAAACAACATCATTTTACATGATCGTTGGTATGATAAAACCAAATGAAGGAAAGATATTTTTGGATGATACTGAGATCACATCAGATTCAATGTATAAAAGAGCTCAAAAAGGAATTGGTTACCTGGCACAGGAAGCTTCAGTATTCAGGAAACTTTCGGTTGAAGATAATATCATGGCCGTTCTGCAGTTTACGGATTTGAGTAAATCAGAACAGAAGAAAAAACTTGAAATGCTGATCGAAGAATTTAGTCTAGGGCACGTTCGAAAAAACCGAGGAGACCTGCTCTCTGGAGGCGAGAGAAGAAGAACTGAAATCGCAAGAGCTTTGGCATCGGATCCTAAATTTATTTTGCTCGATGAACCTTTTGCAGGAGTAGATCCAATCGCTGTTGAAGATATTCAAAGTATTGTGGCCCATTTAAAGGACCGGAATATTGGTATACTGATTACAGATCACGATGTACACGCCACACTGGCGATCACTGACAAAACTTATCTGATGTTTGAAGGTGGTATTTTAAGAGAAGGAACTCCAAAAGAATTAGCGGATGATGAGCTTGTAAGAAAAGTATATTTGGGCGAAAGCTTTGAGTTAAAGCAACACAAGAGAAAACTTAATTTGTAAAAAAAACCCTATTACCGATTGGTAATAGGGCATACATACAAACAAATCTGAAAAATTTATTAAAAATTTTTCCAGATGACTTTAAGCTTTAATGTTCACCTGTTTCTATTCCTATGATTTTTCCGCTCTCATTGATCAATAAATAATGAGACCAGCTTCCTTTTTCTACTTTGAATTTATACACATTTTTATCCTTCTTCTTTACATAGGTCACTTCATTGGATATTTTGTAATTTGAATAATCTTTTAATGATTCTTTTACTTTTAATGGTGTCTTCTGCTTGGTTGTTTTGTATACTTCTTTTTTTTCTTTCTCTCCCTCTTGAGCGAAACTAACCTGAACGCTAAAAAGCGCGAAGACAAAAAGCATGATGGCAATTCTAAAATTTTTCATGGTTAATGGTTTCTTTTATTAATTAATTATTGGGGAGATAATGAGTTTGTTTTAATTTTTATTATCCAAACGTTGAAAAACTTAATATCACAAACAACATTAATAACAAAACAATTTTGATCTTTTTCATAGCTCCAAAATTTATATTCTTTTAAATAATTTTCTTTTTCTAGCACTAACGTCTCGGGCTTCCTCTTCTGGATTCAAAATCATATCCAAGTGTCAACATATGAGTCCCTCCATGATTTAACTCATTTGCTTCATTAATATTGTATTGAAATGCATATCCTACGTAAAAATCTTTCTTTTTTAGACCTAAAAGTGGCACAATTGCCAGAGGATCAAAGCTTTGGTCATTTAAAAAACGTGTACTGAATCCTGCCCAATAGTAACCATCATCGGTAATTCTCTTACCTTTTATGTTGATATCAGTGATCGATCTGCTGTCACTTTCAAAATATTTGAAGTAAACGGACGGTTCCAGTTCCCAAATACCTTCATCAAATTCAAAAGTGTAACCCGTATAGATATAATAGTTTCTTAACTTTTGAGGTTCTGACTCATCAAAAGCCTTCATATTTTTGTTTAAAATATTAGACGCATTAAAACTAAAGTAGAATCCCTTGAGTTTATAAAGAAAAGCAGCATCAAAATTTGAATTATGAGATGAAATGTTTGCTCCGATATTCGGATCATCATTTGGATTTTCAAAATCTGAAACATCAATTTTAAACTGCGTAAATTTATAAGAAAGACCAAATGAAATATATTGTTCATTGGCTGAATTGATCGTCAAATGATGTGCAAAAGACAACTGACCTCCAATTTGAGACGTATTTCCATTTTTATCCACAAAAATAACCCCTCCTATCCCTGAACGTTCCAAAATATGCGCATCATAAGACAGAGTTTGTGTATTTGGTGCATCACTTAAGCCGACCCATTGGAATGCACTGGTCAATCTCAATCTATTCATTTCACTGTCTCCGGCATAGGCAGGAGAGATCAAAAATGGATTCTCGACCAAATATTGGGTATAGGGTGTTAATTTAAACTCCTGAGCGTTGGCCCACCCTGTGACGAACAATATGATTACTATGATTATCTTTTTCATATTATATTATCTAACTAAGCTGAAGTTCCCTTTAAATTCTCTGTTATCTGACGATTCGTTCAATCGAACTACATACCAGTAATCTCCACTTGGCAGGGGTTTACTTTTGTAATTTCCATCCCAGCTACGCATATTTCCTTCATAACTTGCGATCAATCTCTGGTATCTGTCAAAGATCTTAACCGTTATCTGAGGATATATATCAATGTTGATGGGGTACCAAGTGTCATTGATTCCATCACCTTGCGGGGTAAAGAAATCTGGTATCTCTATATCCAGGAACTCTAAAAAGACTGTTTTTTCCTGGATACAACCTCTTTGGTCTTTTACGTAAAATGAATAGTCTCTTGTTTCTCTGGTTAATGTCAGGTCAAGAATATTATTGCTGCCAAAATCATCATCCGAATCAAGACTGTATTCATATTCGGGGATTCCTCCATTTGCTACAACTGTATATTCGTTGATATTGGTTTCTACGATACTAAAGGTAATCGGTGTATAGGCTTCAATTTCTACTTCTACAGGCAGGTCTGTACAACCATACTCTTTATGTGCCACCGAAACCATATGCTTCCCTTTGGAAACATTTTCAAAAATTCCGGAATCCTGAGTTAAACCTCCGTCTAGAGTATAAGTTACTTCGCCCTCATAAATTGGGTCTACAGAAGCGATAATAATATTGCTTGCTCCTTCGCAAGAAAAGTCAGTTTCTGCTTTTAATTCCAAAAAGATGAGTTGTTCTACTTCAATTGATTTCTGAGAAATACATGAATGAAATGCATTTTCTTTTTTCACCCATATGTCGTAGGTTCCTTCAGCCAGCCCGCTAAAACTAGGACTTGTTTTAAAATTAGTTCCATCCAAACTATAACTAACGTCATATCCCTGGTCATTGGTTAAGTCTATTTTTATACGCCCATCTTTCTCACCAACACAAATCACATCCTCTTTTGCTAAGGTGTATTCGATCTCGGCATCAAACCCAACAGCAACACTTGTAATTGAAGTACAACCATTGGCATCTTTTACAGTGATGTCATATGTCTTTTCAGTAGCAACTGAAAAATAATTTTCAAGTTGATAGTTCTGCCCGCCATCAATACTGTACTGATAAGGAGCTATTCCACCCGCTGCTGACGCTTTCAGGCTACCATTCAAGATCTCACCATTGCAGGTAGTAATATTATATAATTTAGCTGATGCTGAAGTCAACAATGTTGGTTCACTGATAGAAAACTCTGAAGTATCGAAACAACCATCTGCGTTGGTCGATCTCACCTGATAATTTCCTATATCAAGGTTTGTGAATACATGACTATCATTCGTCTTTATAATTGAGTTGACCATATTGCCATTCTGAAAAAGTTCAAATGTATAAGAGGCTGAATCTTCATTGATCTTAACTTCAACACTTCCATTACTGTCCTTACATAGGGCATCCGAAGGTGTCACCGTCACATCAAGTCCCAAAACATTAACTACTCTTATTGTTTCTGTACAACCTGTTCTTCTTTGAGTTGCAGTATAAACTCCTGCACCAGTTACGGTGATTTCTTTGGCATTACCTATTACATCGCCATTTTCATTGGTCCAGATATATGTGTCATAACCATCATCTCCTGAAAAAGTCAAGGTATTGTTACAAAAGAACAATTCACTATCGAAGGAACATGAACTGGTATCGACAAAAAGATCCATAGAACCAATACTTCCCAATCCACATCCGTTTATTCCATTTAATCCCGGTTGACCGGAAACATTTTGACCCGAAGTCTCTCCATCATAATATGAAACAATACTGTTTTCTAATAAATTTGTACAGGCATCAGAATAATCAAAACATTCGTTTGAAGCGGTCACCTGATATCGAATACTATGAGAAGTTGACAAAGACTTACGCTCTACTAAAGAATCATCAATGTCGAATCTTAATTCTCGTGTGGCTTGGTTAAAGGTATAACTCACACCTGCTGGAAGATCCATTGAGTTTTCATCCAGAGTTACATTTATAGGTAATGAATTTAAAATATAAGTATTGTCTGCATTGTCAGTTCCAATATTTTGAAAATCGATATTATACCAAACCGTTGAACCTAATGGTACCGGAGACTGATGTGTTATGGAGTTATTGGATGTATCTTCAACACTGGTAATCACCTGAAGATTTGGCTCAATGATGTTGATTGCGAAGGTATTTAGAAAGGAATATATCCAATCTCTTCCGTTATTACTACTAACTCTTACGGTTGCTCCTGTCTCATTATTACCGATTAGGCTGTTGTTAACATTGATGTCTGAAAGGTTTAATAATTTTTGATCCCAACCAAGCGTATTGGTACTGTTTAGATTACGATCCATAACTTGAGATCCGTCTTTTGTAATCTTCCCATTGAAAAAATTATCTACCTCATTTTCGTTATCATATAGTGCAGTAAAACCTGCATTACCATCGGCTTTAAACAGTAGTTGATCTCCTAACCTTGTTTGATCTCCTTCCAATGCAACGATTCCAACTCTTCCTTCTACAGGTCCTGAGGGCGGAGTTGTAAAACCAGAATAACTAAAATCAACAACATCATTGGGAGATCTAGCAACCGCAGAAAATCCATCAAATGTCGAAATATATTTTCTCGATTCTGTTGGATCCTCATAAACGATAACCATCGACCATCCTGCAGAAGAATTAAATCCTTGACTAGTGCTTACATTGGCAACGTAATAATCGCCAGAAACACTATTATTCGAAGTCACTATATCAGTAACATCCTTATAATATATCCAATCTAGTTGTTCGTCAGCTTCAATATCTAAATAGGAATTTCCAGGAATCTTAAATTTTATTTTTGTCGGTTCAAGTTCATCAGGTGACAGAACGGCTCCCCAGTAAAGACCAACATATACAACTCGATTACAATTACTAGTTGTAAACTTTGCACTACTTGAGTTAAAGGTATTTGAATCATTGTCAATATCGATAAAAACCATATCAATATCGTTATTTTGCCCATCTCCATTGTATGGTGTATCTGCAGATTCCCCCAAAATTGCATTGCCAATAATCGTGAGGTCTCCGTTAATTCCTGAATTCTCATAACGCTTCTCAAAAGGAACTGTAGTTTGAGCATGTACTGAGAAAACCGTGAGCAATAGAGCAAAAAATAAGAGCCTAAAGTATTTGGTTTGATAATCTGTTTTCATAACTTATTTCATTTAACGATGACGTTGAAAAAAATAATGACAAAACAGGGAGAAGATTTGTATCATTATAACATAACAGGTAGAATAACTTAAAAAAGCTTAATAAATTGTATTTGTTATGCACTTTTTTGTCTTGTAAAGGGAACGTTTAAAGATATTTGAGGCAGTAGGTCTCATATGAAATGATATTCAAATTAATCTATTTCAAAAAAAATCTGACAGGACATCAAAAAAACAGGATTGGCTCGGCTTTACGTTTGTTGAAAAAGCTAACTTTGAATTTAAAATAACAATTAAACATTTTATTCATGAAAAAAATAAGTATGAAAACCCTCCAATCTATTGTACTGACAGTATTTATTGGTGGAACAATGTCTATAAATGCTCAGATTGGTGGCTGGAAAGTTGATCTTATAGAGGATTCTGAAAAGGCCTTGGCTGCTATGATCGAAAAACAACCAAAACTTCAATCTTTTAAAGATAAATCTTTTGGATATGCTGTATTTCCTAAAGTAACAAAAGGTGCCATAGGAATTGGTGGTGCAGGAGGAAAAGGTATTGTTTATAAGAATCATGTACCTACTGGTCAATCCTCTTTGAGTCAGGCAACAATCGGTTTTCAATTAGGCGGACAACAATACAAAGAAGTTATATTTTTCGAAAATGAAGGTGCTTACACGAAGTTTACGAATAAAAAAGTAAAGTTTGATGGTCAGGCATCTGCTGTTGCAATTACCGAAGGTGTTTCTGTTGATGTGGCATGGAAAGACGGTATGGCCATTTTCACCCATACTAATGGTGGTTTGATGTTTGAAGCCTCTATTGGAGGTCAACATTTCTCTTTTAAACCAAAAGAATAATCAAAGTAAGTTAAGTATATATTTCATAAGGGTTTGTGTTATACTAACCCTTATTTTTTTATCCTGTTCTCAATGACTGATAAAAAGACATAAAATAAAATCGTTAAAGGAATTGCAATCGTCTGTAAAGTTAACAGCATTATAAAAGTTCCGAACAGAAACAAGTATTTGGTTTCGTTTCCCTTCCAATTATAATTCTTAAATTTTAGTGAAAATAGCGGTATTTCAGCATTCATCATGTAACAACCTAAAATTGTAATGCCCAGCAGAACATAAAAATTTTGGAGTAATTCAAGAAAGAAAGCGTTATCGGAATAATATAAAATTAACGGAAGTGAAAGGACAAATATCGCGAATGCAGGAGTTGGAAGTCCTATAAAAGAATTCGTCTGCCTTTCATCAATATTAAAGTTTGCAAGTCGATAAGCTGCAGCTAAAGTGATGAATAATCCACTAAATGGCAGGAAATAAAAGTAGGTATCTTGATAGTCTCGCCAATCACCTACTTCACAACTCAACTCCATAAACCACTGTCCCTTTGCCGAATACAGCATCATTTGAAACATAATGATCCCCGGAACTACACCTGAGGTGACCACATCTGCAAGCGAATCTAATTGCTTTCCTAATTCCCCTGCTACATTAAATTTTCTGGCAAAGAATCCGTCAAAAAAATCAAAAAATATTCCTAAAAACACAAAGAGTGCAGCCAATACAAGCTCGTCGGTTGCAGCCATGATCACTGCAATCATCCCTGAAAATAAATTCATCAGGGTAAATAAATTTGGTATGTGTTTCTTCATTTTTCTCAGTGGTTAGTCAGAGTAAAAATAACAAATTAATACACACAGCAACTTTTAATTACTGTGTTAATAAAAATTTAAACTACTATTTCATTTTAATGTCGTAATTACTACATTAGCACAGCTACATAACCCAGGATCTTAATGTCAAAACAAACTTCATATACAGAAGACAATATACGCTCTCTTGACTGGAAGGAACATATCAGAATGCGTCCTGGAATGTATATTGGTAAATTAGGAGACGGATCTGCTCCAGATGACGGCATTTATATACTGATCAAAGAAGTTCTTGATAACTCCATTGATGAATATGTAATGGGTGCAGGTAAAACCATTGAAATTTCCGTAAAAAACAAACAAGTATCTGTTCGAGATTTTGGAAGAGGTATTCCTTTAGGGAAAGTAGTTGATGTTGTTTCCAAAATGAACACTGGAGGTAAATATGACTCAAAAGCATTTAAGAAATCTGTAGGACTCAATGGAGTTGGTACCAAAGCTGTGAATGCCTTATCCTCATATTTCAAAGTGCAGTCTGTTCGTGACAGTCTGACCAAGATCGCAGAATTTGAACAAGGGAACCTGGTCAATGATTCTGCACAGGAAGCTTCGAGTCTTCGAAAAGGGACCAAGGTCTCTTTTGTACCTGATCCAAAAATATTTCCACATTACAAGTTCAGAAATGAATATGTGGTAAAAATGATCAAAAACTATGTCTATCTGAACACAGGTTTGACCATCATTTTTAATGGCGAAAAATACCGCTCTGAGCATGGATTAAAGGACTTGCTTAACGAAAATATTGCAGAAGAATCTAAACTCTTTCCTATCATACATTTGATGGAAAATGATATAGAAATAGCACTTACCTACAGCAAATCTCAATATAGCGAAGAATATCATTCCTTTGTTAACGGGCAGCATACCACACAGGGTGGCACACATCAAAATGCTTTCAGAGAGTCTATTGTAAAGACGATTCGTGAATTTTTTGGGAAAAATTTTGATGCCTCTGACATCCGAAAATCAATAGTTTGTGCGATCAGCATCAAAGTGATGGAACCCATTTTTGAAAGTCAGACCAAAACGAAATTAGGTTCAACGGAAATGGGTGGAGACTTGCCTACGGTAAGAACCTTTATTCATGATTTTGTAAAGAGAAGACTTGATAATTATCTTCACAGAAACCCTGATACCGCAGAGAATATCCAGAAAAAAATTGTTCAGGCTGAAAAAGAACGAAAAGAACTTTCAGGTATTCGTAAAATCGCAAGAGAAAGAGCAAAAAAAGCTAGCCTTCACAACAAGAAATTACGTGATTGTCGTATCCACCTGAGTGATATGAAAAAAAATGACAGACTTGAAAGCACCCTTTTTATTACTGAGGGAGATTCTGCAAGTGGTTCTATCACTAAATCCAGGAATGTCAATACCCAAGCAGTTTTTAGTTTAAAAGGAAAACCTTTGAATTCTTATGGTCTCAGTAAAAAGATCGTATATGAAAATGAAGAGTTTAACTTGCTTCAAGCGGCATTGAACATTGAAGATGGAATCGAAAATTTGCGATATAATAATATTGTTATTGCTACTGATGCCGATGTTGACGGAATGCACATACGATTGTTATTGATCACATTTTTCCTACAGTTTTTTCCTGAAGTGATCAAGGAAGGTCATTTATATATTTTAGAAACTCCACTTTTTAGGGTAAGAGATAAGAAAGAAACGCATTATTGCTATTCCGAAAAGGAAAAGCAAAAAGCTTTGGGGAAGTTAAGAGGGAAACCGGAAGTAACTAGGTTTAAAGGGCTTGGAGAAATTTCTCCCAATGAGTTTGTTCACTTTATAGGAAAAGACATAAGACTTGATCCTGTGATGCTCAACAAGGAAACCTCTATAGAAAAATTACTCTCATTTTATATGGGGAAAAACACACCAGAAAGACAGAAATTCATCATCAATAACCTCAAGGTCGAATTAGACCTGATCGAAGAGGCATAATTTAATATCCGTACAGTAAATATCAATGGCTGAATACGAAGAGTTAGAACAAAATAACGACCAAAACGAGGATACCATCACTAAAATTGGTGGCATGTATGAGGGATGGTTCCTGGATTATGCCTCATATGTAATTCTTGAAAGAGCTGTGCCTGGCATTAACGATGGTTTTAAACCCGTACAAAGAAGGATCATGCAATCTATGAAGGATTTGGATGATGGTCGTTATAACAAAGTAGCAAATCTTGTAGGGCATACCATGCAATACCATCCTCATGGTGATGCAAGTATCGCGGATGCATTGGTGCAATTAGGTCAAAAAGAATTATTGATCGATATGCAAGGAAACTGGGGTAATATCCTTACCGGTGACCGTGCGGCTGCCTCAAGGTATATTGAAGCCAGACTATCTAAATTTGCCATGGCGGTTGTATTCAATCCAAAAACGACCAAATGGCAGGCTTCTTACGACGGCAGAAGAAAGGAACCCATTGACTTGCCGGTAAAGTTCCCTCTCCTACTCGCTCAGGGAGCTGAAGGAATTGCAGTAGGTTTATCAACTAAAATATTACCTCATAATTTTCTTGAACTGATTCAGGCCTCTATTAAAATTTTAAAAGGTCAGAGTTTTTCTATTTTCCCTGATTTTTTGACAGGTGGAATAGCCGATGTTACCAATTATAACGAAGGTAAAAGAGGTGGTAAAGTGAGGGTCAGGGCTAAAATTTCTCAAAAAGACAAGAACTCACTGGTCATTACTGAAATTCCTTACGGGACTACAACTTCATCGCTAATTGATTCTGTATTGAAAGCGAATGAAAAAGGAAAAATAAAGATCAAAAGAATCGAAGATAATACGGCAAAAGATGTAGAGATTTTGATTCATTTACCAAGTGGAGTCTCACCAGACAAGACCATTGACGCGCTTTATGCCTTCACCAATTGTGAAATGTCTATTTCCCCACTTTGTTGTATCATTGAAAATAACAAACCTGTTTTTATTGGTGTTAGGGATGCTCTAAAGCATTCAACAAATCATACTGTTGACCTATTAACTCAAGAACTTGAGATCCAACTGGCAGAGCTTGAAGAACAATGGCACTTCTCATCACTGGAAAGAATTTTTATAGAAAACAGGATCTATCGTGATATTGAAGAAGAGGAAACATGGCAGGGAGTTATAGATGCCATTGATAAGGGTCTAAAACCTCATATAAAGCACCTTAAACGAGCAGTAACTGAAGAGGATATTGTTAAGCTGACCGAGATTCGTATTAAAAAAATCTCCAAATTCGATATAGACAAAGCCAAGCAATTCATTGAAGGACTTGAAGAAAAAATTGCGCTTGTCAAAAAGGATCTAGCCAATATCATTGACTATACGATCAATTATTTTAAAGACTTAAAAGTTAAATTCGGTAAAGGAAAAGAACGAAAAACTGATATCAGAATTTTTGAGGATATCGTGGCTACAAAAGTAGTTCTTCGAAATTCAAAACTATATGTCAACCGAGCTGAGGGCTTTATTGGAACAGCTTTAAGAAAGGATGAGTTTGTTGCGGATTGTGCTGACATAGATGATGTGATCGTTTTTAGAAGTGATGGCAAAATGATGGTGACCAAGGTAGAAAGTAAAACCTTTGTCGGTAAAAATATTATTCATGTAGCTGTTTTCAAAAAGAAGGATAAACGAACGATCTACAACATGGTCTACAAAGATGGTAAATCGGGTTTCTCTTATATGAAAAGATTTGCCGTAACCTCTATTACCCGAGATAAAGAATACGATCTAACAACAGGATCTAAAGGTTCTAAAGTACTTTATTTCACGGCAAACCCAAATGGCGAGGCTGAGGTGATCTCAATAAATTTAAGGGCCGTTGGATTGATTAAAAAGCTAAAGTGGGATATTGATCTTGCTGAATTAGCCATAAAAGGAAGAGCGAGCAGAGGTAATATCGTCTCAAAATATTCGATTAGAAAAATTGAATTGAAAGAAAAAGGTGTTTCTACTTTAAAACCCAGAAAGATCTGGTTTGATGAAACAGTTCAAAGGCTTAATGTTGATGAACGTGGTGACCTGATTGGAGAATTTACTGCTGATGACAGGCTGTTGATCATCAACCAAAAAGGTGAAGCGAAAACCATTATTCCAAATTTGAATACTCATTTTGAAAGCGACATGATCGTTTTGGAAAAATGGAAACCCAACAAACCTATTTCTGTGGTCTATTTAGACGGAGAAAGAGAACGCTATTATGTGAAGCGGTTTATGATAGAACATCCAGATCGAGAAGAAAAATTTATTTCGGATCATGCAGGTTCTAAGCTAATGATCGTCGCCATGGATTATCGCCCAATGGCAGAAGTGATCTATTCGAAAAGAAGCCTTGAAAATGAAATTTTAAACTTTGAAGACTTCATTGCAGTAAAAGGTATTAAAGCGCTTGGAAATCAATATACTGCAGAAAAAATAAAAGATATTAACTTGTTAGAATCTCTCCCCTATAAGGAACCTGTTCTTGAAGAAGTTGAGGTAGTTGATGAACAAGTAATTGAAAGTGAAAACCTTCCTTCTACAGAGGAAAATACAAAGGATGATAAGACTCAAAATAGTGATAATGATGAAGAAGACGAGTCTAATCAGATCACTCTTTTTTAACTTTTTATCTTAAGGAACTCAACTAATTTTGCAACAGCTCTTCCTCGATGAGAAATCTTTCCTTTGGTCGATAAATCCATTTCAGCAAACGACATGTCGAATCCATTCGGTGTAAAGATGGGATCATATCCAAAACCTTCAGCTCCTTTTGGAACAAGTTCAATCTTACCATTACAAATTCCTTCAAAAAATTCCTGTTTCCCGTTTAGCTGCAATGAAATGACGGTTCTGAATCGGGCTTTTCGATTCGATTCTCCCTCTAAAGCTTTCAGCAATTTATTTACATTGTCCTCAAAAGAAGCATTTTCGCCTGCATATCGAGCTGAGTAAACACCTGGAACACCGCCCAAAGCCTCTACTTCAAGGCCTGTGTCATCCGCAAAACAATCATATCCGTATTTATTCTTAACATGGTCTGATTTGATTTTAGCATTCCCTTCAAGCGTGTCCTCTGTTTCTTCAATCTCCTCAAAACAGCCTATGTCATTCAAAGTCAAAACTTTGATCTTGGAATTTAGTAAATCTTTTATCTCCTTAACCTTGTGTTTGTTATTTGTAGCGAATACAATTTTCATGAAGCGGGATTTTCGCTAAAAATAATCAATATGATTCAAAGGGTCGCGGCTTTCTGGAATTAAATAGACCCTCATACTTGTTTGAGATTCAGTTCTTTCTTACCTTTAAATAGGTTTTAATTCAAAGGTTGAATCCGATGAGAAATTCTATCTATTTTTCGGCAATTCTCGGGCTTATATCACTTTCGATAGGTTTTGTAGGGCTATTTATAGAATTAAGCGATGCCAAACTTTGGCTTTTAGTCGGAATAGGTATTTTAGTGTTGGTAACACTCCCTCTTTACTTTACTGAACAAGCGAGGTACAAAAAAAAGAAAGCATCTATTTTAAAAAAATACCAAGGTAAGCATCCTGCAAAAAATCTAAAAAAATCAAAAAATAAACAGACTCCTGATTATCCTTCATTTAGAAAGCAAAAAAGCGGCTTGACTTGGGGAGGAGTAAATATACATGGTTCATCCGCCAAAAGAGGCTCTAAAATAGGTTTCTTAAAACATTAAGTTATTTATTAAATCTCTCATTACTTCAGTCCCTTCACCGCAACTCACTTGCGATCACATCACTTTCGATCACATCACTTGCCATCAACTTAAATTAAGCTAAATTCAGTTTTAATCAGTAACTATTTCAACTCTATATCCAATTGTTTTCCTTCTTCCTGTGCCTTTTTATCTAAAGACGTTCCATAAGCAATTCCTATAGCCATTCCAAGTGGCAGACCAAGAGCAAATAAACCCATGTTACCTGTACCTGTGCCAATAGCACTTCCTATTGCCACTCCTAGTGCCATTCCAACACCTAACCACATATTTCGATAATGGTTTTTAACAACCAATTTAAGTGCTTTCTCAACTTTTTTAAGAATCTGTAATTGTGCTTTTCTTAATTGTCTTTTTAAAGTTCTATCTGAATTTTTAATAGCATTCACTTCTACAACCTGATCATTGATAGAACTTATCAATTCAAGCGATAAATCTCTTTTTTTCAATTCATTGAGAAGGTTCTCAAACTGAGCATATCTTTCTTTCAATTTTTTGTTTTGATCTAGATCTGGTCTTTTATTCAGTGTTTGTATTTCCATTAATTATATTCGTAATAATTCCAGTTATTTAATTTACTGATCTCTCGAGGTCGTCTTTGTTGCCTTAATGGCAAACACCATGGGGATCTTGTTCCCCAAATGCTTTATCCGGTATTTTTTAGGTTCAAACTCAACTGTCTTATTAAAACAATCATATGGTGAATAATCATATTCATCAAGGCAATCAATCCTAAGCCCATTGTTAAGGAGACTATTGACAATTTCGCTCATGCTATGATTCCATACGATGTAATCCTGATTTATCTCTGCCTCTCTGTCTGCGTAAGTTCCTTCTTCATTTTCAACTATGGCTCCGGAATTAAAATAATTATATCCAATCTTATGAAAATCATCATCAAACATCCAAACCACAGGATGAAACTCTACAAATACAAAACGCCCATTTGGTTTTAAATATCGAGAAACTATTGTCGCCCATTTATCCAGATCCGGCAACCAGCCAATAGTGCCATAACTTGTAAATACAATATCAAACTGCTCATTTAAATGATTAGGAAGATCGAAAATATCACAACAAATAAAATTCGCATTAACCTCACATTTTTTGGCAATTTCATTTGCCCTTTGAATAGCTTTATCTGATAAATCTATACCTGTAACTTTTGCACCTTCCCTGGCCAGGGATATGGTGTCTTGACCAAAATGACATTGCAGATGTAAAATGCGTTTATCTTTTATATCTCCCAGAAGTTCAAGTTCAATTGAATTTAAGGAAGACTTTCCGGAAAGAAAACCATTCATATCATAGAATTCAGAATCGATATGTGCATCAACTTTATTATTCCATGATTGTCTGTTTATTTCTTTATAATTAATATCAGACTTTGAACTCATTTCAATTTTTTTTTATAATTATTAATTTTCTTCCAAAAATCATCTCTTTCTTTTTGTCATCACCTCACTTACGATCAGCTCAGGACAATTATTTGATTCCAAAACATATTAAACAAAGCTAAACCTATAGAGCTCTATTTAGCAAGCACCTAGGTCGTCATTTTTTTAATTCCTTCAATAAAAAGAAAGGCTACAAAACCTACAATCAAACCAACCAACAACTCTGAAACAATACTGGGTAAGGCGTGTAAAAAGTCATGTATTTCTTGGATATTATGTACAAACATCCCCCCACCTACTAATAACATTGCTATGGTTCCAATAACTCCAAGTAATTTGATCAATTTTGGAAGGGAATACACCAGACCTTTTCCAATCACGACGAAAGATGATTTTACAAATTTACTTTTGCCTCTTGCCAATTGGATCAACTTCATCCCTGTATCATCCATACGGACCATTAAAGCTACTATTCCATATACTCCAATAGTTGCTATAATTGCCACTATAGAAACCACTAGTATCTGTTCTAAAAGAGGTTGCCCGGTTACAGTTCCTAAGGCGATCATAATAATTTCCAGAGACAAAATAAAATCAGTAATGATTGTATTCTTTATTTTTCCTTTTTCATGTTCTAGAAGTTCTTTTTCGGTCAAAGCCTGAACTTTTTCGTGCTGCTCGTGTTTTTTATTAAAAAAGGTATGGATAATTTTTTCAACACCCTCAAAACTTAAATATACCCCTCCAATCAGCAAAATAGGCACAATGAATTGTGGCGCATAAGCACTTAGCAAAAATGCAAAAGGCAAGATGATCAATTTATTTAAAAAAGAGCCTTTTGTGATCGCCCAAAGTACAGGTAATTCTCTTGAGGCTCTAAAACTCGAAGCTTTCTCCGCTCCCACTGCCAGATCATCACCCAATACACCCGCTGTTTTTTTAGTGGCAAATTTGGCCATCACTGCAACATCATCCATCAATGCTGCGATATCATCTAAAATTGCAAAAAAACCTGTCATAATTTATCTAATAAGCCAAAAGATTCTTTAATTCTTGTGATCATAAAAAACTCTAAAATCAAAAATGAAACAAGCACCGCTTTAAAGGCAGTATTTCTTTACTCCTTCTCATTCTCGCCGTTGGTTACAGCAATAAATACAGGTACAGAACCTATAAGAACTAAAGCGGCGAGGAGAAAAATAAAGGTTAATATAAGTTCAATCATTTAGCGTCCTATCATGGTAAAATTTAACGTGCTTAAAAATACAATTAAATTGCGAGTTAAAATTGTTCCAATGCAATTCAACATTATACTCCAACTGCATTCATTAGACCTCTATTCATAATCTGAACCCTCTCATTTCTTGTACAATATTGAGTCCAATAGGTAGAAATCAATGAGATAAATGATCAATCGTGGTGATAAGGTTCATTTCTAAGTATCGTAAATGCCCTGTAAATTTGCTCGACTATAAACAATCGTATCATTTGATGCGAAAAAGTCATTTTTGAGAGAGATATTTTCCCCTGTGACTTTTTATAAACTTCCTCTGAAAAACCATAAGGACCTCCAATAACCAAAACCATTTGCTTGATTCCTGAATTCATTTTCTTTTGCATAAATTTTGAAA
>JAAESS010000311.1 GCA_024229195.1 Flavobacteriales bacterium
ACCAATATTTTGGAACTTTTGGAGATAACAATAGAGACAAAGATTGGATGCCACAAGGAACTATTGGATTCCAAATGCCATTTGGTCCTCAAGTTTCTAGCTGTATTTCAGCCATGAAGAATCAGGCCAAGCAAACAATGATGACAACTGAATCAGGCATTCTAAAAAAATGTGTCGAAGCCAAAGTTATAGCAACCAAGGGAGAGATTGAACTAACAAGTTTAAAGTCTACCCTGCCTGGACTATACAATCATTGTAAAACAATGTGGAATCTAGGTGCGACATCAAGCTCAAATCTCAACAATTAATTATCACATTGAATTTAATTTATCCAAAATTTCAGCACAAAAATCAATCAAATCTTCATCACTAGGAGTTCTAGCCATGAATTCAGTTTACAACGAAATCAATGGTGATCAAAAACGAATCTCAATTCTGGTTCCGAAAAAAATCCACAAGAAAATTAAACTACTTGCACTAGAAGCAGACAAAAGCATGAAAGAATTCATCACAAATCTAATCGTCAGTCAAGCAGACAAGCAAGTTATGGAGGAATAAATACTCTTCTTATTTGCCAAGGTCTAAAAATTCTTACATCACACAATCATGAAATTCTCCAAACTCTTGTCTATTGGATGCCTTCTGATCCTAGGTACACCACTAACATCTTTTGCTCAATTGAAAACTTCGGCTTTCTCACAAAGTAGCGATTCAGAGGTATTCAAAGTATCTTCTGGAACAGAGATTATTAAACAAAGCATTATTAAAAATACTACGATGGATGGGAATATGTCTGTCCAGACAATGTCGATGACAATGTCTGGACAAGGGATAGAGGGAGCAGTAGGTGATGTAATAATGCAAAATATGGAGCAAATGTCATCAGGAGAGACGGCAACAATGGATCAACTAAATATGGCAGTAACGAGTGAGAATGCTCTTGCGGGAATGCTTAATAATGAAATAGTCGCTGATGAAAACTTTTCTTTGACAACATCAATGACAATGAATCAACAAGATGCACTTATGCTTCAAAACACTGAAGAAAAGACTGAAGTTGAGCGAGTCGATAACTTCACCACTGTAACTACAACTGATGCATTCTCGACAGAGAGCGGATTTGTAAGTGCTTTTGACATGTAACTTTATAATCATCAAGGGAGCTATTTAGCTCCCTTGATTGAACAGTTTCTAACCCATAAAACCACCCCGGAATAGTCTACATACATTTGCCACTTAATCATTTTCACTAATTTACTATTTCATATCAGACTTAAAACGGCAGTCACATACATGCAAGATTGAATTCATTATGTTCAATCAATTAACGCAAAACTTAAGGCACTGCCAACGCAACAAGACATCTCAACTAAAGCACATACTTTATTGAGACATGAGCCATGCCATTGATAGATTTTCTATCAATGGCATGGCTCAGTTTTGTGCAGCGCCCTATCTATAAAAGCCGCTGCTTGCATCCTCAATACAAAGCAGTAATTATTTTCAAGTAGCATGTAGTAATCCCATGAAAACAAAAGCAGGCCAGTTGATTCACAACAGATAAGCAGAATATCAATCTATTCTTTGTTGCAACGGCAAAAAACAGTACAGTCAGCATTATTGCTTATGGTCAGCAAAATACTTAACCTAAGCATGAATTATCGAAACAGAATCGACTTGTTAAGATTAAAACACAATGCTTGACAGCCAATGCAAAAGAACTCTATTCCTAAAGTCACAGATTTAGCATTTTCAAGGATTTTACATCAGACAGCATAGGCGACAATTCATATATTTCAAAAAGCGTTAATCAATAAGCCCAACGACAAAAGAATAGGGCTAAGATATAAAAACTGTTGTTGTAATTTGCCGAATAAATATGCGCGATGCACTTTGAGAAATCTATTGTACAAATGCGTTTACTATCAAGTAATCAAAATAATCCCAAAACGAATAAGTCCAAAAGATAAATCTTAGCAAACAGCAATTGAAACCTGAGCTCAAAGCTAAAGCCACTTTCGAGAAAGCCAAATCAAGCCAGATTTTCTATCAAAATGTGCTTGAGTTGGTTTTCAGCTCACAATATTTTATTTACTAAGCCATTTAATTCATTTGATTTCGATTGCCTATGCTTGAAATACTTGCCTGGCAAGACTCAAGATACTGGCATCGTAGAAGAAGCTAATCATGATTAATCGCCTCATAAATAAATGGAAATGATTCTCAAATTTTGCTCTAGGCAAGTAGTAAAATCTTTATCAGTGAGTTACCTTTTCAAGTTGACTGAATAATACAGATCATCATGTTTTTTCGAGATCAGCTTAATGAAAGCCTTAATTGCAATTTTCTATACGCAACAATACGAAATGAGAAATCAATTCACTAATGCACGAAAAACTAAAACTCAGGCAAATTACAATCGACTCTAGCTAGCAAACTTATATACATAAAACAAATTTTGTCGCTCCTTAAATAGAAAAATCAAAAAATTTGTTTTCAAATCTCGTCCCATCTCACCCCCATCCGCTCTTTAATTCAATAATGCTAATGTCATACTTATAAAATCTTATCAAGGGCGTGATACGTATTGTATATTTTAGATTTTAACTTTTAATATTGCAATGTGCATTGGCGCATCCATGCGAAATGGTATGTCCTGTGTGTTTGTAGTGAACACACTAGAGGCATGCTTATTAGCCCATCATTCATGAAACGGACTGCATCTTTAGCCGGACTTTTTCTTCTCTCTTTAGTGGCAGCCAGTGACGGCTACGCACAAACACAGGAGAATTCGAATAGTGCAGTTGCGATGCCAACCAATTCGCAACAAAACCAGTCAAGATCTGAATCCATTGGTGGCGGAATCTACAACTATCAAATCAACCCCGCACAAGGTGAGCTTGGCGAGATGACAGTTGGATCAAGGGCAATTAGTTGCCAATCACCCAGCTTCTTCGCAAATGTTGGTGTCTTACCCTATGACAACCAATATTTTGGAACT
>JAAESS010000312.1 GCA_024229195.1 Flavobacteriales bacterium
AGCATCGCGACACACTGACTTATTCTACTAATTTTTTTGAAATTCTGGCACTGGCGATCTTTGCGGCAAGATAACCCAGAATAACTATCGTAAGCATCACTACCATTACATTAATCAGTCTAAATTCGACGGGATAAGCCAATGATTGAGTAATCATAATAAATCCGTATTTCTTTTGAAGTAGTACAAAAGGAATAGCGATTGTTAATCCCACAAACAATCCAAATAAGGTGAGCAAAAAGCCTTGAAAAACAAAAATCTTACGAATATCCCTAACAGACGAACCTAAATGAAATAATGTTTTCAAATTTTCTCGCTTATCAATGATCATCATCACAATGGCACCGATTACGTTGAATAATGCAATCATAAGGATCAATGTAAATACCAGATAAGAGACAAGGTTTTCTGTATTGAGCATCTTGTAGAAAACGGAGTTGAGCTGCTGTCTTGTTTTTACCTCGAACTTATCACCCAAAAGCTCTTTTAGATCCTCCTGAACATCCGTTGCAGAGGCACCTTGTTCTATTTTTAATTCTATGCCACTGATCTGATTCGGCTCATAATTGAGCAGATCCTGAGCTAGACTCAAATTACTGTAAACGTATTTTTTATCAATATCATCCGTGAGCCTGTAAATTCCAATGGTTTGCGCTCTCACTTGATTGAATGCAGTTTTTGGATTTGTGATATAGCCCTTGCCAGGCTTGGGCACATAAATCTTGAGCGATTCCAGAAAATCATAGGATCCGATTGAAAGAGCTGATGAAACAGCACTTCCAACAACAACCGTGTATTTTGCATCATAATTCACCCAATTTCCAAAATAAACTGCCGTATCTAACCTGTTTACCAACAAATAATCCGAATCAACTCCCTTAATACTCGCCACATGAGATTTTTCACCATAACTCAAGAATACCCGCTCTTCAATAACTTTTGTGTAAGCCGCTATTTTTTCTCTCAGCAAAAGTTTTTCCATTTTTTCATCAAACAGAAATGACTTTCCTTCAACAGCGCTGATCTTAAGGTCAGGGTCTGCAGTTCGGATAAAACTCAAACTAAAATCTTTGAGACCGGAGAAAACTGAAAGCACAATAAATAAGGCTACCGTACTTACGATCACCCCAAGAGTTGCAATCAGTGTAATAATATTTATCGCATTATTACTGCTTTTAGTACCTAAGTAACGCTTAGCTATGTATAAGGGAAAATTCAATCCTTTTAATTTTTCTTTTTAGGAGATTTTTCAGGGTTTTTGATGGGATCATCTTCTCCCTTTAGCGCCTTATCAATATCTTCGATATAATCCAGAGAATCATCAATATAAAATATTAGTTCCGGCATTCTTCTCAATTGATTCTTAGTTCTTGTGGCAAGCGCATGCCTGATCATCACAGTATTGGCTTTTATTCCTTCCATGATCTCATCCTTTTTTTCCGATGGAAAAATACTCAAGTAAGCCTTTGCCTGACCCAAATCAGTGGTCACCTGCACCTTAGTTACCGAGATAACTACTCCTTTCATTCCATCCCTTGCTGCTCCCTGCAGGATATCAACCAGGTCTTTTTGGATCACTCCCGCAATTTTTTTCTGTCTGTTTGTTTCCATGGATACAAAAATAGTATTATTCGTCTTAATGAGGCATCAAAATACAATTAGTATAAAATCTTTATTTTTGAATCCAAAGATCATTCAAATGAAAAAAATTGAGCATATCGGCATTGCTGTCAAAAATCTTGAAACCTCCAACTTACTTTTTACAAGTCTATTCGGACAAAAACCCTATAAAACGGAGATGGTGGAAAGCGAAGGTGTTGCAACTTCTTTTTTTCAGATCGGACCTAATAAAATTGAATTATTGGAGGGAGTAACGGAAGAAAGTCCTATTTCTAAGTTCATTGATAAGAAAGGTGAAGGCATTCATCATATCGCCTTTGAAGTAGAAAACATCGACTCGGAAATAGAAAGGTTAAAAAAAGAAGGCTTCAAAATGATTCATGAAGAACCTAAAAAAGGAGCCGATAATAAGCTCATCGCCTTTCTCCATCCAAAAAGCACGAATGGAATACTTATTGAACTGTGCCAAGACATCGTAAAATAAAGAATTTGCCGGTGAATTTTTATTTGCCCTTTATGAAGAAATAATTACCTTGCAATTCTCAAAAAGTTAAAATATTTTATGAGTAAATCCTTTGAAAAATACCAAAAAAGAAGACTGCGATCTTCCTATATCTCGGTAGTGATTAGTATTTCATTGGTGCTTTTTTTACTAGGAGTTTTAGGTCTTCTGGTATTGAATACAAAAAAAGTTTCTAATTATTTTAAGGAGAGTGCGGCGATCACTTTATTTCTTAAAAATGATGTTGAAAGTGAGCAGATACTCAATCTTCAAGTCTCAATTGACGAACAAAGTTTTACAAAAAGCACCCAATTCATTTCGAAAGAAGAGGCGGCTGAGATCTACAAAAATGAGAATGGTGAAGATTTTATGGATTTTCTCGGTTACAATCCACTGGAAAATTCAATCGATATTTATGTGAAAGCCGATTTTGTTTCTCCAGAGAAAATGGAAGAAATTGAAGCGATTTACAGCACGAATCAATATGTTTCTTCTGTTTCTTATGACAAACCTCTGATAGACCTTCTCACAAAAAATGTACGTAGAATCAGTATGTTTATCCTTGTCTTTTGTGGACTGGCTACTCTTGTAGTTGTCGTACTCATAAACAGTTCCATCAGGCTATCGGTCTATTCCAAAAGGTTTACAATAAAAACCATGCAAATGGTTGGTGCAACCAAACGATTTATAAGAAAGCCATTTATTTGGAATAGTGTAAAATTAGGTTTTATCGGTGCAATTTTAGCGAGTATCGAATTAGCGCTTCTTTTGTATTATATGAATAAGATATTCCCTGAATTTGGTATGATAGACAATAGAGTTGAAATGGCAAGTTTATTTGGAGCGATATTTGTCCTGGGGATTTTTCTGACTTGGATGAGTACTTTTTTAGCAACACAGAGATTTTTAAATTTAAGAACTGACGAACTATACTATTAAAATGGCAAAGAAAAATAAAGATCAGCAGAAAGTTCAAGGTGAATTCCTTTTTGGAAAGAAAAACTATATGATTCTAATTGTCGGTGCAGCAGTTATTTTAATTGGATTTGCACTGATGTTAGGCGGAGGAAGCGATGATCCAAATATTTTTAATGAAGAGCTCTATAATTTTAGAAGAATTAGATTGGCTCCTACCATCGTCCTTATTGGCTTGGCCATAGAAGTTTATGCCATCATGGCAAATCCAGGCAAATCAGAATAATCAGTATGCTAACTTTTCCTGATACCCTATCATCATGAGTTATATTGAAGCGATTATCCTCGGAATCATTCAAGGTCTTACAGAATTTTTACCCGTATCATCAAGTGGTCATCTGGAATTAGCCAAGGTCATATTTGGTGATAATTCAGTTCCAAAAGAAAGCCTCACCTTAACGGTAATCTTACATTTTGCCACAGCACTCAGTACACTGGTTATATTTAGAAAGGATGTACTAGAGATCATAAAAGGTCTTTTTCAGTTCAAAAAGAATGAGGAATTTATGTTTTCGTTAAAAATTATTATCTCAATGATTCCTGCAACCATTATCGGCTTAATGTTTGAAGAAGAACTGGAAGCTTTTTTCAATGGAAATGTATTACTAGTTGGATTCATGCTCCTTGTTACCGGTCTTTTACTTTTTCTGGCTGATAAGGCAAAAAATACAGATAAAAATGTTTCCTATCTCAATGCCCTGATCATTGGAGTCTCTCAAGCAATTGCAATGTTACCCGGTATTTCTCGCTCAGGAGCAACAATTTCTACCTCTGTCTTACTTGGTGTTGACAGAACGAAAGCTGCTCGTTTTTCATTTTTGATGGTCGTTCCCTTAATTTTGGGAAAAGTTGCCAAGGATTTTATGGGAGGTGAGATCAGTTTCGCAAGCGAAAATTTTGGAGTAATGGCTGTGGGTTTTATTGCTTCGTTTATTTCAGGACTATTGGCTTGTAATTGGATGATCAGTTTGGTGAAAAATAGTAAACTCTACTATTTCTCGGTGTATTGTTTTATTTTAGGAACTTTAGCCATCTGTTATGCCTATTTTTATATGTAATGAAAGTTGAAGATTTTACAAACGGAAAAGTTATCCTTATCGATAAGCCTCTTAACTGGACTTCTTTTCAAGTGGTCAATAAAATACGTTGGGCGATTCGCAGAAAATTTAATCTAAAAAAAATAAAGGTAGGTCATGCTGGAACTTTAGATCCGCTTGCTACGGGCTTGTTGATTCTCTGTACCGGAAAAATGACCAAGAAGATAAATCTCTATCAAGCAGAAAGTAAAGAATATACAGGTACGATAACTTTGGGAGGCACGACACCATCATTTGATCTTGAAACCGAAGTCAATCAAACTTTTCCGACAGATCATATCACAGAAGAGCTTTTACTTGAGGCCGCTAAATCTTTTAAAGGCCTGATTCAACAAAAACCTCCTATTTATTCAGCCATCAAGAAAGATGGCGTCCGATTATATGAACTAGCGCGCAAAGGAGAGCAGACAGAGATTAAATCAAGAGAAGTACATATTATCGATTTTGAAATTACAAAAATTGACTTACCTGAAGTATCTTTCAGAATTGAATGCAGCAAAGGAACTTATATCAGATCCATTGCTGATGATTTTGGAAAAAAACTAGAAAGTGGTGCTCATCTATCTTCACTTCGAAGAACAAAAAGCGGAAATTTTGATCTGTCAACTGCTATCAGTCCAGAGTTGTTTGTTTATAAGCTGGATGTCTAGAAAAAGTGTGACAACCAACTATCAGCCGCGGCAACTTCCCAAAAATTTTCAAACTCATACTTAGTAGTGACCATATGATCAAACACAATGGTCTTTTTTGAAACACCTTTATTCTTGATCAGTATTTTGAAATCAGGAATCTCCTTCATCTGCACGTATTGACCCTGTTTAAAACATACATTTACCTTGTCCAGCAAAACCATATTATATTGTTTCTCAAGCTCCTGAACAAAGCCTACAAGATCATTATGTTGATCTAAATTCAGTGAGGTGTCAGCGGAAATAATAAATACAATGAATCTATCGTACAGTAACTTAAAGGTCATATCACAAGCTTCAAATTCCTGACAAAACTTACTTAAAGCTTGTTTTATTTCGGGTAATTCATCTGGATAAAACTTTCTGCTTCCCGGATAGATAAAGATTTTTGATTCAGGTTTGAGATCCTCATAAGGTAGCATCATATTAAAAAATCATGTCATCAATAAGTTCAACCATTTCCATCTCAATATGCATACCTCGATCTTCATTATACCAGTTCTGAAGATCCGTTTTAAGCTTGGCATCGATTTTTCCGTATTTCTCCTTATAATCTACGACCATTTTTGAAGCTTTCGCAGATCTTGGACCCCAGGATCCAACAACCTCATTAGAGTCATTATCAACTACAATAAGTTTTGGAATAGACTTGTTTCCATTGGTTAGAAACTGATTCATCAATTCTTCATTTTCATCTCTTAGAACCACTTTTAGGTCAATCCTCTCATTAGCTTCAGCAAATTTATTGATCACAGGAAGTGTTTGAGCAGCGTCTCCACACCAGCTTTCTGTAAGTACGAGCCAGGTAAAATCTTTATTTATTTTTTGAGTTTTAGTCAATGTCTCTTCATTCAGTTTTGTCTGCTTATCAAGACGTTTCATTCTCTGATTATTCAACTTGGTAAAATGAACCAAGTCATCAGTTTGAATGATCCCTGTTGATTTACCCTCTTTTAGCAATTGCAGCACCATTTCTTTATACTCGGTATAGCTCTGTGCTGTTCGTAAACTTTTCTCTATAATGTATTTCATTTTTTTTTCTTTGATTGCGTTTAGACGTAACAAAAATAAAAACTAACTAGATTCTATAGTGTAACCCCTGTAACATAGTGATAACCATTTGATCAAGGTCAGTTTTTGCCTCCCAATCCCAGTCATTTTTAGCCTGTGAATCATCAATACTTTGAGGCCATGTTTTGGCTATTTCCTGACGTGAATCTGGTTTATAATTGATCTCAAATTCTGGTATTTGTTTTTGAATCGCTTCGGCAAGTTCTTTAGGAGAAAAACTAAAAGCTCCCAAATTATAGGATATATACGAGCTCATTCTTTCGGCTTGCATTACCTGTATTGTCGCGTTTATAGCATCATCCATATACATCATCGGAAGTACCGTATTTTCCTCTAAAAAGCAGGTATATGATTTTCGTTTGATCGCTTCGTAAAAAATCTCAACGGCATAATCTGTTGTTCCTCCTCCGGGCGTGGTTTTATAACTGATAAGTCCCGGATATCGGATACTTCTAACATCTACTCCATATTTCTGGCTGTAATAGGCACACCAGTTTTCTCCTGCCAGTTTACTGATCCCATAAACAGTTGAGGGCTTGATAATCGTATCCTGTGGCGTATTGATTTTTGGTGTATCCGGTCCAAAAACTGCTATTGAGCTCGGCCAAAAAATCTTTTCTATTATTCCGTCTTTGGCCAGATCCAAAATATTAAAAAGCGAATTCATATTCAAGTCCCATGCTTTTTGCGGATTTTGTTCGGCTATGACAGAAAGTATCGCCACCATTAAATACACTTCTTTAATCTGATGCTTTTCCAAAACCTCTTTGATATCAATCTTACTGGTTACATCGAGAAACTCAAATGGTCCAGATTCCATGACTTCATAATTTCCTTTTCGGATGTCTGAAGCCACTACGTTCTCATTACCATAGATCTCTCTAAGTCTCAAAACCAGTTCGGTTCCTATCTGCCCACTTGAGCCGATGATTAGAATTTTAGAATCCATCTTGTAAATTTTTTTATAAGGGTTCAAATATAGGTTTTCTGACCAAGAAAAACTATTGATTCCTTAGGATGCCCTTTGATATTATTGCTTATTTTTGAAACATTAAAACTAGTGTCATGCCCAAAATTGTAGTCTTTTTTATCATTTCTGTATTTATGTTTACAGCATGTAAGAATAAGGAGCAAAAAACGGATACGGAAAAAGTTACTGGCTCTACAGAGGTAAGTATCATCAAATCAGAAAAGCCAATCTCAAGGTTAAATACTGCATCAGAAGAAATGATCTCAAATTGGCCCGAATACCAAAAATTTGATGAATTGATCAGCCAGTACCAGGAAATATCCATGAGCGACGCACTTTTAAATAGTGTGGAACTTGCAGAACTGGCCAGACAGCTTAAAGATTCCATTCGATTAGAGGAACTCGATATACCAGAGGTTAAAATCAGATTAAACGTTTTGTATAGCGAAACACTGCGTCTGGCAGATATGTCAACCATATCAACGATTACAGCTGCATTGGTTTCAGATGAAAATGACAATGTTATTGATGCCTATTCAGCACTCAACTTAAAAATAAATAATATGAGTGTACAAGAGGAGCTAAACGAAG